>JACPSV010000312.1 GCA_016193115.1 Elusimicrobiota bacterium | reverse complement strand
GGAACGGTCAACCATCCCAAAGAATTGCGAATGATCTTAGCGTGATCCGGTTCGCTCTTCCAAAGAGACGGATCTTTAGCCCAGAGTCTGCGAACAAAATCATTTTTCCGCAAAGTTTCCAGCGCCTGACGAAAAGGCTTTTCGTATACCCCCAGAACCAAACTTTGATTCCCGCTTTCAACACCCAATCCAAAATTTCTCATGGTCATTTTTTACAAGCGTCCATTATACCATAGTACCAACGGAAATTAGGGACAGCGCCCTAGGGCGCTGTCCCTAATTTCTAATTTCGTCCCTAATTACCTGTACCAGCGGGCTAATGTTTGCGGAGAAACGCAAAAATAAAAAAGAAGGATGAAGAGATTGTTCCGCAAGGCGTTGCGGAGGGGTCCCTTGAGCGCGTATCTCCGGCGCGAAGTGATAACCGCCTCCTGAAATATCTTTACTTTCCCCAGTTTCCTGATTTTTGGAATAAAAAGGTATTCCTCCATCAAAGGCGCCTGCGGAAACCCGCCGCTCTTAAAATAAGCCGACCGCGTCACCGCCAAAGCTTGATCCCCATGCGGAATTCCCGTCAATAGACCCCGCCAATGAGCGAGAAAAGAAGCGACCCTATAAAATAAAGTGTCCGAATCAAAACTCAAACGAAACGACCCCGCCACGGTCTCCCCGACAATATTCTCTAAGATAATTTTCTGCCATCCTGAAGGCAGTTCCGTATCCGCATGCAAGAAGAGAAACAGTTCCCCCGAAGCGTTCTGAGCGCCCCAATCCAGTTGAGCGCCTCTCCCCGAAACAGGAGAAATGATTACCCTATCCGCGCAGGATTTAGCCGCATCCACCGTCCTATCGGAACTCCCCCCATCCACCACAACGATTTCAACCGGACACAGTATAGAAGAAGATCTCAGCCTCTCTATTTGCCCGACAATCCACCGTTCTTCATTCCTAACCGGCACAATAACAGATATTTTCATTTGTTGTTTGAGGCCTAGGGGTGTTCCGAGCAAGGTCGTCATTCCCGCGAAAGCGGGAATCTAGTCGGCGGAAAATCGGTTCTGGATTCCCGCTTTCGCGGGAATGACGACCTTCCGCCAAACACTTGCCTCCTTAATTCTTTCTAAATCTTGGGCGTAATCCACATCGAAGTATGGCTCTAACAAATGGAAAGACGTCCCGCGCCTCTTGGCGGCGTCTAAAGTCTGGGACAAAACATGATTTGTGGACCAGGAGATTCCGTCCAACAGTTCCGGAAGAGACTCTTTGAGACCGATCAGATAGTAGCCTCCATCCAGAGAGGGGCCTAACGCCAAATCGGCGGTCTCCAATGCGGCAAAAGCGTCTTGTATATTTTTTAGCGGCAATCCCGGAGAGTCGGAACCGATGATCGCCACTTTTTTGAAACCCGCTTGAAAGCTTCTGTCGAACGCGTTCTTTAACCGCTCTCCAAGATTTTCCCCTTTCTGCAAAAAGAAAGGAACCCTCCCGTTTTTTTCATCTAACCACTGGGGTGTGGGATAATTAGGATGCGGATCATACGCAACTTCTATATTCACGGAATCCAATTGGTAGGATCTTCGATAAATATCCTGCGCCCAGCCCTTGTACATCCGGGCTGCCTGCTCAAAACTCAAAGGCGGAACCAGACGCGTCTTGACGAATCCAGGACTCGGGGCTTTCACAAACAGAATCAACTGACTCCGCATTTCCGATTCTCTCAAATAGAAAACTTAAAGAACCATTCGGGAACAAAACGGAGAAGCGACGTCAATTTGTTGGAAAACATCAAAACGCCGATCAGAACGAGCAAGAGTCCCGCCGCGATCTCGCTCCAACGAATAAACCGTTTGAACCGGGCAAAGAACTGAAGGAACAGGTTCATCCCGAACCCTGCCAATAGGAACGGAATCCCCAAACCCAAAGAATAGACGGCGAGTAACCCCATCCCTTGATAAACAGTACCCTGCGTCGCGGCCACGGCCAGAATTGCGGCGAGAATAGGTCCAATACATGGAGTCCATCCAAACGCGAACGCTAAACCCATGAGAAAGGAACCCAGTACCCCTGGAGCCGCAGAACTGGCAGAAAACGTCTTTTGGTAGAAAAGTAACTTTATTGGCAAGAGTCCCAAAGTGTGCAACCCAAAGAGAACGATGAGTATCCCAGCCAACTTGTTTAGGACAGGAAGATAGTTCGCGATCAGTTGACCTACAAAACTAGCGGAGGCTCCCAAAAGAACAAAGATAAGGGAGAACCCCAAGACAAAAGAAACCGCGCCGATCCCGACTTTTTTAAGAACGAGTTTACGGTCAGATCCTCGAGAAATTTCGTCTAAGGAAAGTCCCGAAACAAAAGAAAGATAGCCCGGCACCAAAGGCAACACGCAGGGTGAAAGGAAAGAGATCACTCCCGCCACCCACGCCGTCCCATACGAAATCTCGTTCGTAGTATTAGGGACAGCGCCCTATTTCCCTATAGGGAAATAGGGCGCTGTCCCTATGTATTATTTGCTCTTGACGGGGACGACGGCGTTGTTGCTGTCGTAGGTGAAACGAGGTTTACCGTTTAGCTTGTGGATCAACACTTTGTTGATCGTCATCTTCCCATCTTCGGAATGGTCCGCATAGAAGTCCAGATCCAGCTTATTTTTGCCGCCCACCTCTTTGAGATCCGCGCAGGCAAAACAAAGTTTGCCTCCCTGCAACATGCATATCTTGGACTTATGCACCTTTGTAAGCTCAAGTTTCCACGCTTTGCCCAGAACCTCATCCCGAATCGTGTAGACTCCTCCAGTCTTCTGCGCTTCCGATTTGAGATAGTCTTTGACCACAGTCTCAAAACTCTCCTGAAACGCTTTATTCGAAACACCCTTTTTAGGGTGTTCTTTTGAATGTTCCTGCATCGGCTTTTTCATCTCCGTCGGATGTTCTTCGCTGCCTTGAGGATGCTCGTGGGGATGTTCCGCAGTCCATGCGGCGCCGTTCCAACCGCAAAGCGCCAAGGATAGGACTATCACTCTACTTTTTAATCTCATGTCTCATTCCTCCTCCTTCTGAATTAACTTATAGCCGTTCTCATTCGTTTGATAACGTCCAGGAGTCTTTTCGGACTCTTGGAAACCGGTGGGAGATACGTTCTTAAAAGTACGCGCGTCCGTAAACTGACTGACGGAACGGCCGTCTATCTCGATGTAAGGTTGAGACATGTAGTTTAAGGGGTCGGAAGACTGAACGGGAGCTAAATTGATTTCCCGTCCAATCGTCAACGCAACCCGATGCGCGTCCAAACCGCCAAAATAAAATTCGGACTTCTGAGGATATTTCCAGGCTTCGGAAATGTCCACGGGAATCCAGCCCCGTTCTTTGACGTAGAATTCGGCCCAGCAATGGTATCCGTTGGAAAGCGTTCCTTCCTCGGTTTTAGGCAACGGAAACCCCATCTGAAATCGCGCAGGAATTTTGGATGCCCGGGCCAAAGCGATGAAGAGGGAATGAAAGTCCGTACAGTTCCCTCGTCCGACACGGCAGGTATAGACCACGTCTCCTTTTCCCCAACCGGTTCCGGACTTATCGTATTTCATGTGCCCTAAAACGTAACGGTAGAGAGATTTTGCTTTCCCAAACGGATCGTCAATTCCGGTCGTAGCATCTTCAGCGATACGAACGATTTCTTCGTTCACCACTTCCAATCCTCTGGATTTAAGATAGAGAGAAGCCGGGTGGGAACGGTCACTGGAGGGATTTTTTTGCTCTTTCCGGACAATTTTCCATTGCACTTGTATCCGGAGAGAGTCTTCGCTAAACCGATAGGTTTCAAAATAGAGAAACCGGTTGCCAAAAGTTTTCTCTACGGTGGTTCGATAAGGTATTGGGGATTGGACGGAGACCGTTTCCGATCGTTGATATTCATGATCCTGTGGGACGGGTATCCAGACCCGAATTTCTTTGCTGCCCGGCGGGACAGTCACCTGCAAATCTTCTTTCATTTCTATGGCGCGTACCGGAAATTCCAAACCTGAGGAGAGCGCCGGTAAAAAACAGAGGAGCAACCCCGCCCATAGGAAATAAAGCATACCACCCAAAGAATAACTACCGATTTTCTAGAGGAATAAAAGGAAGGTCCAGAGCGCCGGTATACTCCGCGCGCGGACGCAGGAGACGGTTATCGGAAATCTGTTCCAGGTAGTGAGCGCTCCATCCGGAGATGCGGCTCAGGACAAACATCGGCGTGAAAAGGTCTACGGGAATACCCAAAGAATAGAGAAGAGTGGCGGAAAAGAAGTCCACATTAGAAGGAAGTTTCTTGACGGAACAGACAATTTCTTCGATCTTTTCGGTGATTTGAAACAAGTTTTCGTTGCCGGGCTTCACACAAATTTTTTCGGACATTTCTTTTAAGAGAGGGGACCTGGGATCCATGACCTTATAGACCCGATGACCAAACCCCATGATTTTCTTCTTTTCCGCAAAAGCTTTCTTTAAGTATTCTTCCACATGGGAAACTTCACCCACTTCCAAAATCATTTTTAAGACCTGCTCGTTCGCTCCGCCATGAAGAGGCCCTTTCAAAGCGCCAATCGCGCTCGTCATCCCGGAATAGTAGTCCGACAGAGTGGAGGCCGTCACGCGGCAGGCAAATGTAGAAGCGTTGAGTTCATGATCCGCCAACAGAACCAGATACAGTTCCATCGCTTGAGAAAAAAGCGCGTCCGGCTCTTTCCCGTGCAGCATCCAAAGAAAGTTGGCGGCATGGTTTAGATCGGAGCGAGGATCCACTGTTTTCTTTCCTTTCCGAACCCGGTCCCAAGCCGCGATCACGGCCGGCGCCTGAGCAATGACCCGAACGGCTCTTTTTAGATTGGAATCGTGGTTCATGAGTTCCGCGTCCGGATCATAAAAAGAAAGGGCGGAAACCAAAGTTCTTAACACGGACATGGGATGCAACTCTTTGGGAATCGAGCTCATTCTCTCAATAAATTGATTGGGAAGGGCTCTTTGAGATTTCAGCTGATCTGAGAACGATTTTAGTTCGGATTGCGCGGGCAGCTTCTTAAAAAGAAGAAGGTAGGCCACTTCTTCAAACGTGGCGCTTTTTGCCAGATCGTCAATGGAATAACCGCGGTAAATTAGGCGCGACCTGTGCCCGTCAATAAAACAGATGGAGGATTCCCCTGCGACGGTATCTTCTAAACCTGCATGAGCCGGAGAAGACTTTGCGACGGTAGGTACTGTGATCGGCTTTGGCGTATCCATGAGTCCAGTCATCGTAGAAAGCACTATTATATCCTACTTAACGAAAAAGGTCAACAAAATCAGGTAAATTGATCGAAGAGCCGTTCCATGGTGCCTTTCCCTTTGCTCTGAACCGTTTCCGAAAGTTTCTGAAATGTCGTGCCCATATCCAAACGGTTATCCTCGTAGAATGTTCCCAGATAGACTTTCCCTTTGGTTTGCCATAGGTCCAACGCGGATTTTTTGTTATGCACGTCATGTTCCGCCGGGATCGGGACAACTCTTTCGCGGTAAAATTTGTATGTATCGTTGAAAGCCGTGCAGGGACTGATGGCATGCACGAAAGAAAATCCTTTATGTTGGATCGCTTTCACAAACAGGTCGGTCATCTGATCAATCGCGCCGGAAAAAACGCGGGCCACATAAGAGACGTCATAGGCCAAAGAAAGCGCCACGGGATTTAAATTTTCTTCTTGGACGCCGTAGGGTAAAGCTTTGAGGGTAAATTCCGGAGCCGTGGTGGGAGAACCTTGTCCTTTCGTCAATCCATAGACCGAGTTGTCCATCATGATGTAGGTTATGTCCACGTTTCGCCGGGCCGCATGCGGGAAATGGCCTCCCCCAATCGCAAGCCCGTCCCCGTCGCCTCCGACCGCAATCACCGTCAATTTTGGGTTGGCCAGCTTGACGCCGGTCGCCGTCGGCAAAACGCGTCCGTGCACGCCGTGAAACCCATAACATTTGGTGAATATGGGCAGACGTCCGGAACAGCCGATCCCGGAAACGATGACCGTACTTTTCAAATCCAAATCCATGATCACGCACGCCCGATAGATCGCGGCTAAAACCCCGTAGTCCCCGCACCCCGGACACCAGACGGGAACGACA
This sequence comes from Elusimicrobiota bacterium, assembly GCA_016193115.1. Lineage (GTDB taxonomy): Bacteria > Elusimicrobiota > Elusimicrobia > 2-02-FULL-39-32 > 2-02-FULL-39-32 > JACPSV01. Next base: position 3,894 of record JACPSV010000312.1, on the reverse strand, counting down.
TTGCTTTTGATTTCGTTGACATTTTGGACGTGAACGTTGGTTTGAGGCATGATCTTAGTTTTTAATGATAACCTCCTCAATCTTGTTCAGAATCTCTTCCGGCGTAAACGGCATGCCGGCGCACTTGTTCAATCGAATGGTCGGAATCAGATATTTGGAGCGGATAATCTGGCTCAACTGACCCGTAAAATTCAGTTCCGGAACGATCACGTGTTGAACGGATTTCAAGAAATGTTTAATCTCTTCGTCCGGTAAAGGGTGCAACATTTTCACCTGAAGAGCGGCAACTTCGTATCCAGACTGATTGGCTTTGTGGATCGCTTCTTCAATGGGACCTTCCGTAGAACCCCAGGAGAGAATTCCCACCTTGGCCTGTTCATCCCCAAAACGGCGCGTAAATCCGGACTCTTTGGCAATGTTTTCCAACTTCTTGTGGCGTTTGACCGTCATGCGGAAATGGTTAGCAGGGGTATAGTTCGGATCCCCATGTTCGTTATGTTCCAGACCGGTGGCCACGTAGGGGGACGGGGATTCTCCCGGAACAGCGATAGGCGAGACGCCGGTATCCGTCATCTGGTAGCGAAGATAGTCCCCGTTCGCGTGGCTGCCGCTCGCTTTGAGACGGTTCCAAACCTCAATGTTGGTTAGTTTGGGACGCGTGTAAGTTTGAGTCCTCTGAGAGAGGGATTGATCGGAGAGAAACAAGACGGGAATCTGATACTTCTCCGCGATATTGAAAGCTTTGATGATGCCGAAAAAACAGTCTTTCACGTTGGCAGGCGCCATAACCACGCGAGGCGCTTCTCCATGTCCGCCGAATATGGCCTGCATGAGATCGGACTGTTCCGTCTTTGTGGGAAGACCGGTAGACGGACCGCCCCTTTGGCAGTCCACGATCACGATCGGAATCTCCGTCATAGAAGAGAGACCTAAGGCTTCCAGCATCAAGGAGAACCCAGGCCCGCTGGTAGCGGTCATCGCTTTGACGCCGGCGAAAGAAGCGCCAATACAGGATGTGATGGCGGCAATCTCGTCTTCCGTTTGAATCGCCACCCCGTCAAACTTGGGCAGCTCCTTCTGTAAAAACTCCAATATCTCGGAAGCGGGAGTGATCGGATAACCCGCATAATAGCGGCAACCGGAATAGACTGCGCCCGCGGCCATCGCTTCGTTCCCGGACATCACAACTTTGGAGGTTTTGAGTTCGCGGGGACGCACATGAAAATCTTTCAAAATGTTGTTCTTTAACGCCCAGGCTCTTCCGGACTCTAAAGATTTAATGTTTCCTTCCACCACTTTTTCCGGCTTATGACGGAACTGTTCCTTCACCACCGTTTTCACGGATTCTAAGGGAAGACCCAAGATCTCGGTCACGACGCCTAACGCGACCAGGTTCTTAGACTTTTTTGTGCCGGAAACGGTTTGGGCGACCGTACTCAATGGCACTCCATAGGATTGTTCCTGATAAGAATCGTCCGGAACAAATGTGTCGGTATCGTAAATCAGAAGTCCGTCAGACTTAAGATCTTTGGCGTGTGTCTTGAGACACTCCTCGTCATAGGCAATTAGGATATCTAGAAACGTCCCTTGAGACAGGACCGGATGGTTCCCCATCCGCACCTGATACATCGCCTGACCTCCCTTGCTCTCGGCCGGGTTCGTTCGGAACGTAAACACGTCGTACTGAGACCGCGCCATGGCAAATGTCAGCATCTCGCCGGTGGATATGACCCCGGTCGTAGTCCCGGTATCGCCGCCCACTCGTATCGTTAAATTATTCGGCATCGTTTCTCCATCCTCACCTTAGAAATTATAGCATACCTTTGAAGATTGTCAATAACCTGACTATTTTGTCAGGTATTTCAGAAAAGCTTGTTCATTAGAAACCCGATCAGGAGAGTCATTGGAACTGATAAGAGCGGCAACCAGAGAGCGGTTCTTCGGCCCACGTTGCTCCAGAGAAGACCTATTTCCGTGTAGTCGGTGACGACGCCCGCCATCAAGAAAACGAAGGCGTTCCCGAAAGCGCCGGTCTGGCGGTAGATCTCAAAAGCGAGAGGAGCGCTCCCTTCCGAACAGACTTCCACAAGGGTCGCCAAACCCAGGGTCAGCATCAATCCATGAATATTTTTTCCCATCCAATTCTCAAATGTTGCGGGCGATAGGAGACTGCCAATCAGCGAGGCCGCCGTCACGCCAATCAAAACCCACCCGATCACCATCTCCGCCAAATGCCAAGACCCTTTGAGAACTTGAGGCATATCCGTACCCAACAGTTCCCGAACACTAAACCGATAGAGACGCCGCCGTTCCCGGATATCTTTCAGGATAGAAAAACTTTCTTCTTCGGGTACGGTGTTGGGGTTCTTTTCTATCCAGCCTTTTTTATCCAGAAAGGCATAGAGAAAACCCGCTCCTAAGGAGATTGCTAATGCAGATATCAGGATAGCGAAACCTTTCCAGGCAAACAGGCTCAACAAGAGCAGTGTGATGGAAAGGTTTGCCCACGGGCTAGCCAGAAGAAAAGCAATCACCGCGGGGATAGAAGCTCCCTTTTTGTAAAGCTCAAACGTGATGGCCAGACATCCATGAGAACAACCGCTAAATATAAAACCAAGCAACGTGGCATTCAAAACGCTTCGAGATCCCTTCGAGGCCAGAAGTTTCACAATATAGGCACGCGGGATATAAACCTCGATCAAACCTCCAATCAGAAATCCCAAGAGAAGCGCCTTCCAAACCATTCCCAGATACTCCAAAAAATGGTGACGAAACATCTCCAGACCGGAAAAAAAGAAGGAACTCAGAAACAATACAGAAACGGAAACAACCGTTAAAAAAAGCTTATTTTTGTAAAAAGGCCGGGACTGAACGACACAAACCTCTTCCGCCACGGGAGCGATATTTTTCCCCTGCTCATATTTCCGAATACAATAGGAAGAACAAAACCATTCCCCATGCGCAGAAATCTTCCCCTCCATCCCGCATATCGGATCAATTTTATTCATAATTCATAATTAGGGACAGCGCCCAATTGGGCGCTGTCCCTAATTTCCCTCTAACTGAAAAACGATGCTTTGGCGGATCTTGACGGAGACGGGAGTTTCCTGCACCATGGCGGGAGAAAAGCGCATTTTCTTGGCGACAATTTTTGCCACGGAATCGAAAGATTCTCCCGCGGAATCAACGACCGTGACGGCATGCACCTGACCGTCCACACCCAAATGCAAATCCACGGCGACCATCCCTTCCTGTCCGGACTCTCTCTCCGCGACCGGATACATTTTTCTGAGAAGTTTTAGTATTTCTGAACGGTTCAAGAGTTTGGGGAACCGGGAGAGAGGAATCCCGCCGCCTTCCCCTTCGCCGCCTCCCCACCCGCCTCCGGTTCCGGGAATCCCTTGCCCTTCAGGGCCAAATTCGTTTGCCTTCAAATTTTCCGAAGAAGGAGTTCCCACAGGAACAGGTTTTTCGACTTCTTCCGTTTTGGGGCCGGGCAAAACCCACTCTTTCTCTTTTGCCGCAGGCGCTGCCGGACCCGCGATTTCGGAAACTGTGGGAACCCCCACTTTTTCCGGCGCCTTGAGAGACGTGCCACCTCCCGGCTTTAAGAGAGGGTTTCCACCAATCCGGAATGGTTTGGTTAGATCTATTTCAATGGAAGGAGAAACGACATTTCCTTGTCGCATCTTCCCCAGATACAATCCTCCGGCCAGAACACCATGAAAGAGAACTGAAAAGAAGAGAGCGTTGCGAAAAATATTTTCTCTGGAATAAAATGGCGTCGTCACTTTGCTTTCTTGGAGCGGACTTCAAGGGCTACTTTTTTGACGCCGGAACCGCGCACGATATCCAGCACGGAAACCACTTCTCCGTAAGGAATTGTCTGATCTG
>JACPSV010000309.1 GCA_016193115.1 Elusimicrobiota bacterium | reverse complement strand
TTTGTCTCCATGCTACAAGACGTCGCCAAACAAAAAGAGTTGCAAAGGATGCAGGAAGACTTCATCGGCAACGTCACCCACGAGCTTCGTTCTCCCCTGACTTCGATTAAGGCCGCGATGGCCACTCTGGACGACGATTCGGACAAGACCGTCAGTCCTCAACAACAGCAGATCCTTACCATCGCAAACAAAAATATTGACCGTCTGGCCCGCCTTATCAACGATCTTTTAGACACCACAAAAATCAGCGCGGGCAAAATGGCGATCAACCCCAAACCCATTCAACCCGATTCTATCTTGCAAGACGCCGTCGCCAGCCTGCAATCCTGGGCCAAGATGAAACAGATCAACCTCATCGGAGAAACAGTGAATAATCTTCCGGCTGTCATGGCCGATGTGGACCGCATCACGCAGGTGCTTGTCAATTTTATTTCTAACGCGATCAAGTTTACCCCCGCTCAAGGAAAAATTACGGTGCGCGCTCAACCGATGGGAAACTCTTACCTGAAAATTTTTGTGTCTGACACGGGTCCTGGGATGTCCAAAAAGGAACAAGACCACCTCTTTGAAAAATTCTACCAGACCAAACAGCTTTCTAAATCAGATCAGCCGGGAACGGGACTGGGACTTTTTATCGCAAAGTCTATTGTAGAAATGCACAAAGGACAGATTGGTCTGGAGAGTGTGGAAGGAAAAGGCACAACATTTTATTTTACCCTGCCGGTAGCAACCGAACCCGTCAAAGAAACTTTGAAAGACGCCTCGCCGTCCCAACTGGAATCAAAGCGGGGCTGGCTCTCCCGCCTTTTTCACGGGAAGTAACGTTTTCTCCTCCGGAGGAGTGGCCGAGTGGCTGAAGGCGCCGCTCTCGAAAAGCGGTAGGGCTTGTGAAGGCTCTCGTGAGTTCAAATCTCACCTCCTCCGCCAAATTTTTCTACAATAAATCTGTGAGTCCTAAGATGGAAGCTCTGAACCCGCAAGAAATTGAAGAGAGGATAAAAGCGTTGCCAAACTGGAAGATAGAAAACAACGCTCTGTTCCGATCACAGACTTTTCCCAACTATTTAGACGCCTTAGAGTTTGTTTATAAGGTAGGGCATGCCGCGGAAGAGGCGGATCACCATCCGGACATTTTCATGAACTATAAGAGGGTGACCGTCCGCTACTGGACCCACCGCGCCAATGGAGTGACAGAACTAGACTTTAGAATGGCGGAAAAAGTTGAGAAGTTAGTAGAAGAGACCTACCGCAGTAGGCATTAAGTCCGTAGTTCAATCCGCCTAGAAACGGTTTCACATACAGCTCAATTACTTCAGACTTACTACTGCGCTCTTTCCAGTAGCAGAATTCTCCACGACCAGATTTTTAGATTCATGATCGCGCAACTGTTTATTGGCGTTTAAGAGTTCAATACCGTAAATGGTTCCATCCGGCGCAAGATCAATGTTCATCGATTCACTAATATGGAGTGTCTCAACTTGAGTTGTTTTGTCCTTTAGACGTAGATAAGCAATATTGTATCTTGGATCAAAGGTTAATTTCATAGTTCCTCCTTTTTAAAAAAACCGTGTAATGAATGTAATGACTAGCCAGTTGTTCTGTTCTTTCACCGCATAAGCTTCGATCTGCT
>JACPSV010000308.1 GCA_016193115.1 Elusimicrobiota bacterium | reverse complement strand
GAGACAGGAAGACGCTTGAGTCACAACCATCTGCGCTCCGCTGGCTTTAATGCAGGCCAGTTTTCTTTCCAAAATCTCTTCGGACAAATGAGGGTGCTTTAACCCATACGTCCCCGCTCCTCCGCAGCACCAATTCGATTCCTCCAACTCCACAAACTCTATCCCGCGCAGTTTCTGCAAAACTTTTCTGGGAGATTCTGTTTGATGATGGGCGTTGCCCATCTGGCAAGGATCGTGATAGGTGGCGCGGCGCTTCTTAAAATCTCTGTCGGACGACCAGCCATGCTCGAGAACGACTTCCGATATGTTTTTAACGCGGGAGGAAAACTCAATGGCGCTCAAATCGCCGTTCAGGAGTTCCCCATAATTTTTCATAAAGCCGCAGCAGGAATCGTCGTCCACGACGATCGCGCGAGTCCCGAGTCGGGCAAATTGGCGGATATTCGTTCGCGCCAGATCTCGCGCGGTTTGGGTGTCTCCCTGACTTTGGGCAATGAGTCCGCAGCAGGCGTGGTTAGGAAACGCGACGTTCGAGCTCCGATCGTTCAACACCCGCACAGTAGCGCGCGAGACGTTGGGAAAAAGGTAATGAATTCCGCAACCGGAAAAATAGGCCAAGGGGGGACACTCTTTGCCGGATTTGTCGAGAGGCGCCCCTTTTTTTATTTTTCTGGCGCAGGCGCCAAACCGTAAAGGGACGTCTTTCACCAACTCTTCCGCGGCCGCTATTTCCGGACTCAGTTTCCGAAGGAGACCGCTCTTTTTTAAGAGGGAAGAAATTCCCATCCTCTTCAAGAGAAAGAGTTTCCAGAGGAGCAAGGAAAGAATCCAGCGGTGTCGCAAAAGAAAACGCAGGAGGACGGATTGTAAACCGAACGAATCTTTTTCCGTCAGGATAACATTTTTTGCGTGAGCCATCAGTGTAGCGACCGGAACTTGGGAGAAACAAACGTTTGTGCAGGCGTGGCAGGTCAGGCAAGTGGAAAAGATGTCGGTCGCCTCTTGAGGGTCTTTGTTGGCCCCTTCCAGAATTTGTCGAAACGCCTGGTTGCGTCCTCGGGGAGAGAGATTCTCTTTTCCGCTCACGACGTAGGTGGGACAAACCGTTTCACAGAACCCGCAACGGTTACACTGAACCACCGCATCGTACTCTTTTTGAAGATCCTTAAATTTTGGCAGGAGGTACGGTTTTTCCATGGTTTATGAATTTTCTGTTGGGGTCACAAAACTGTTGTTCGGATCAAATGCTTCTTTGATCTTTTGCAATATTCTTCGACGGACAAAAAGATTCTCAGAGCTTTCTTCCGGTCGGGTTTGAGTGAGAGGTTGAGCGTCCACGCCATAACGGAGAGGGTAGGTCTTTAAGATAACGGAGAGGATAACTCCCAAAGATCCTCGTGACCCCAAAAGCAGTTTAGCGGCGTCGTATCCGGCCACATTTTTCATCACCTTCGCGCCAAATTGAACTATTTCG
>JACPSV010000311.1 GCA_016193115.1 Elusimicrobiota bacterium | reverse complement strand
CGGTGATTCCCACCTATCCCGACCTCGAAACCTATGTCTATATGGGTTCGAAAGTTCTTCCCGGCATACCCAACGCGCAGTACAAAACGAGACTGAGGTTCCACGTCGTGAATCTTGGTTCTGATTATATGGCTCCCGCTTTGGCGTTGGTTCCATTAAAGAAACCTCAGTATCGCGTGAAAGAAAGGCTCACCATCAAAGCCGAAATCCAGGAAGATGTGGATTTAAAGTATGTGCGGTTGTATCACCGCTATAAAGGAGAACCGTCCTATCAAGTTTCTTCCATGACGGTCACTCAGGATAAAACCAATCCTATGCGTTACTTTGCGGAGCATCGGTACCCGCCCGAATCCATGCGGGTTGGAACTTTGGAATATTATTCAGAAGCTGGCGATGGGAGCAATACAACCACACTGGACAAAATTGAATCCGTAGAGATTCTCTCGGAACACGCGACAATTTCGAAGGTCGCTTCCGGCGAGCCGGAGAAATTTGTCGTCTCTGAAGGCAATTCCGATGGTAACCTAACCCAGCTCAACATTCCTGCGGGGAGCGTGCCCAAAGGTACCGTGCTCACGGCCAGGAATCTGCCCACTTCTTCTCTTCCCGCGAAAGAGAATCAGGCCGTGAATGTGGCGGTTGAGTTCGGCCCTTCCGGACTCCTGTTTAATAGGCCGATCACAATGGAAATCGGGTACTCTGATGAAGACGGGGACGGCCTTGTGGATGGGACCAACATCAACGAGAGGAACCTGAGAATATTTTGGTATGACGGATTTGAATGGAGAAATCTGGGCGGAACCGTGAATGTGGCGTCCAATACCGTGAGTGTGCCGATCTCTCACTTTAGCGTTTATGGTCTGTTCCCGGCCGGAGACCTTACTGCAGAAGAGGTGAGACCCAAAGAGAAGATTATCACTCCCAACGGAGACGGGGTAAACGATCTGGCGCAGTTTGGCGTCTCAGGCAGCTACGAAATCAAGATTTTTAACATGTTTGGACGGGAGATCAAGAATTTGGTCAATGTCAGCGTTTGGAATGGAAAGAATGAGGACGGCGAGACCGTGGAAAGCGGGGTCTATCTGTATCAGGTGAAGACGCCTAATTTCCGCGTTTCGGGCGTCATTGGGGTTGCGCGATGAACAGGTTAAGACGTGTTCTATGCTTGTCTTTTGTTGCTTTGCTGATGCCATTCCACTTTTGTAGAATGGCGTGGGGAGCGTATGAGGAAAGGTACTGGTCGGCGCGGGTCGCTTCTTTAGGCGGAGCCTACGAGGCCTTGTCGGACGATTCTGCGGGGATATTCTACAATACGGCAGGACTCATTCAGGCGCGCGAGAAAGACGCGAGTTTCAGCTATGCGCGTCTCTTCACGAATTTGAGCGGCGTGAACCTTTCTTTGAGCCAGTTTGGGTATGTGCATCCCTTAGGGAAAAGCCGGAGAGTAGGGATTGGATGGGGCAGTTTTGGATCGTCGGATCTTTATCGTGAAGACACCGTTGTGGTCGGCTATTGCGAAGATGTGACTTCTTACGTTCCGGAGATGAAAGGTGAGTTTAGTTTAGGAATCAGCGTTCGTTATTTGATGCGGAAGTTCACTTTGGACGAGAGATCCTCCGGTGATCCGGTATTTAAGGATGGATCTTCCAGCGGGGTTCCCGCATTTGACATCCATCTCTATACGAAACCGGACTTTGCGTTTCTAAACGGGCTTTCGTTTGGCGTCTCTCTCAAGTCCTTGAACCAGCCGGAGGTCGGATTTAAAGATAAGGAAAAACTGCCTCAGGAGTTGGTGGCCGGCACGGTTTATGAATGGAAGAATATGAAAATTCCCTTTGACCTGACTGTTCGCAACGGAAAAATGAGACCGCATGCGGGAACTGAGGTCAAGTTTATGAAAGGAGAAGTCGCCGTTCGCGCGGGGAGCGATCTGGACCAGTTCGGAGCAGGTTTTGGATACGAGAAGAAAATTGGAGAGAACACTGCCTTTGTCGTGGATTATGGATTTTTGTGGCCTCTGATCGTGGAGTCTACCGCCGGATCTCACCGCGCGACACTGGGGATAAAATTCTAATGCAAAAAGTCTATTTTCATACGTTTGGTTGCCGTGTGAACCAATATGAGACGGAAGCGATGCGCGAGAAGCTGGTACAAATTGGGTACGATATTTCGGAAAATTTTGCGGAATCGGATCTCTGCATGATCAACTCCTGTTCCGTCACGGCCCAGGCCGATCAGAAATGCCGGCAGTTCGTCCGAAAGGTTTTGCGCGAAAATCCAAAAGTCCGCATGGTATTGACCGGTTGTTACGCCACCCGCGCTCCGGACGATCTGCGCGCGATTTCACCCAGGATAGAAGTTTTTTCCAATCAGGAGAAAGATTCCATCCCGGAGATCGTTTCCGGCTG
>JACPSV010000310.1 GCA_016193115.1 Elusimicrobiota bacterium | reverse complement strand
GGTCAGGAAAAGTATGTCCGATTCTTGAGCGATCTTTTTCGCCATCGTCTCGGAGCTGGTTTCCGGAATGAAACCCATCTTTCCCAATGAGGAACCGTAGAGATCCCTGGCCGTTTGATAGAGTTGTGCGAGGTTGCTTTCCGTGTTCGATTGGACATGGGTCCGTTTTTGCAAAGGAATATCTCTCAATCGGGCGGCCAGGATCTGTCCCATGGCCAGAGTTGTTTTTCCCGATCCTGTCGGCAGAAGGTGGACATGAATGGGCAGGGATGGAGATTCTTTTGAGAGCAATGCCTGGATGGAATTTTCCAGACCGGAGACCTGAGATCTTTTTAGGCGAAACGGGGAATTTATTTCCGAGGTTTCTCCCGTTCTTTTCTGTATGTTCCCGGCTTCTTCCAGAAATTGAATCATCCCGGCCTTCAGTTGTTCAATTTCAGCCGCATGGAACTCTTGCTTTCCTAAGAGCGACCGGAGTGAAGAGACGGATTCCCTTTGTCTCTCTGTCCGGGGAGAATCAAAAAACGAGTTCTGAGAAGGTGGGAGAAAACGCTTTTTGAATGTGAAACCCGATATTTCTGCGCCCACTCTTCCCGCAAGAAAAGGCAAGGCAGGTTCCAGAGTCAGTTGAGTTTGTCCTGTCAGGAACGGGTGATCGCGCAGATAGAATAGTCCCAGTAACGACGCGACCGCTTTTTCTGATCCAATCAGGGTCAGATAGGTGGCTGTTTCTCTGGAGAATGCGGGTAAAGATTCTTGGAAAAGCACTGGTTTAGAAAGTTTCCAGGCCCGTTTTAGGTTTGGGGAGAGGAATTCTCCTTCGAGGCGCATTTTTTCGGCTATTTTCTTTCCGATATGGAGGCTGCCCAGACCTCCTACGAAAGCCGTGAGACCGATCGTTTTTTGCAGAAAGGGGCAGTCCTCGCAGAGGTTGTCCGTTACCCCTTGAACTCCGGACGCGAGTCCTAATCCACCAAGGGGCAAGGATTGAGAACGGAGAGATTTTAAGGAGATCCGTAAACTTTCCTGGGAAAAGCTTTTGACCCCTTTTTGGATCCCTCCCAAATTCAGGATCTTGAGACCATCGGTCACCGTTTGCAGGGCGCCGACCGTTAGAAGATCCGATTGGCTTGGATATTGGGGTTGATCGTAGGCTAAAACCATCCTTTCCCCTAACCCGCTGAAGGGAAGTATCCAGGACGCAAACTGTCCTGTTTCGCCCAATGCCCGTTTCCAGAGACTGGACTCTTCTTTTCCTTCCAGGGCAAGTCCTTTGAAGAAGGAAGAAATCATGGATCCGCCGGCATGGATTTGTATGCCGGGATTCAAGCTGTTTTTAGCTAGGTCAAGATACGCTTTTGATTTCGCGTATTCTAAATTGCTCTCCTGAAAATTTTCTTTCTGCAACTGTTGCGATCGCGCCTTGTAAAGGAAAAAGGCTTGACCGGGATCGTGGACCGCAAAAATTTGAGCCGTATGGTGTAGTTGGAATAGGTCGTTTCCAATCCAATCGGAGAGTTCTCTAAATTTTTTTCTCTGCACGCTCAAAAGACCGAAGTTGGAAGGTTCTTTTTGGATTTGGGAAAGGATTTCGTTTTGAATTAGGAGTTTTTGTGAGAGCGTTTTGGAAGCGGCATGGCTGGATTCTACCCCTCTTTTTCTCAGCTCAAAAATTTCAAATTCTTTGGGAGATATAAATTCTGTTTTTTGGGCGATTTCTAGGCCACGAGAGAGATTTTCCAAGATCCTCTGGCTCTGCTTGAAAAATGGTTTTGCGGGCTGGAGATTAGTATCCAGAGAAGAGTTGGGATAGATGGGACGGACATTATTGGATTGGAGACCGGCGGCGAATCGCGAGAGCGCATCGGAGGTCTTGCGCAGGCCTTGTTTTCCTAATTGGATTGCGTGAGAGTATCGAGTCCAAATATTCTCCTCCTGAAAAAGGAGTTTTGCCTTTCCCATCCAACCATTTTGGAGGGCTGAGTCCAGATCTAGCGGACCCGCGGCAATATAGATTTGAGCCGTTCCCTGGTTTTGACGGGAAAATAGTCTCAATATTTTCTGCTCTTGGGGAGAGTTCCTATTTTGAATGCTGGAGAGTAACGTCCAGTCTGTCCCCATGCCAGCCCCGAACTGTTTCACCACGATGTTTTCTTCGATCCGGGAACCAAAATAGGGAGCTATTTTGTAGTGGAACCCTTGAGACGTCATGTACTCTAACCTTCTATTCATGGGGTCGGCATAAGAAATTTGGGTTGGGCCTGATCGCGAGACGGGATCTGTTCTTTCAAAGAATCGAACCAAACTTTGAGGAGAGACCTCCCCTTCTTGAGCCAGCGGATGGTGTGTCTTTCCTTGGACGATGTTCTCCACTTGTTTAGGAAAATAGTTTTGAAGAGGGTTCCTCTCAATTTGAAGGGCAGGGGAGAGAAGAAAATTCGCGCTCTTACTTTTGTCCGTCATGGGAACAGATTGGGATCCAGACCCATTGAACCAGGAAGCATGCAAGGATTGAAAGTTTGTTTGGTGCGGCTGTCGGGGTAGAGACGTCGGGGAAAGGAGAATGCCGGTTCCGGTGGGAAGCAGAAAACCGATTTTAGAGGATTGGAGCGAGTTTTCTATTTCTCTGTTTGTTTGCGATCTATCATAGGAGTTCCCCACGCCAATAAAAAGTCCCCCATTCTCCGCTCCTTTCGCGGTTCCAAAAGCGAGAGTAAATATCTGTTGGGAATCTTTCCAAGGGATAACCGTATAGAGATCGGAATAAGAGAATTTGTTTCCTCCCACTTCTATCTTTCCTTCTCCCAGATGTTGTCCCCGGATTTGGTTGGGTTGTAAGCCGGAGAGTCCGGGGATCAGGAACGATTCTTTACCTTTGTTGAGACTTGCTGTCCCGCCGTAGGTAATGCCCGCGGGGTTCATGCGGAGAGAATAGTCCGGTAACGAAAACTGAGATTGGGGATAAGGGGTTTTGATCTGGAATTGGTTAGGAGGAGCCGCATCTTTATTCAGGCGATACAAATACCGGTCGAGGCTCTGTTCTGAATGGGAAATCGCCGTTTGGGTTAAGAGAAAAGAGGCGCAAAAAAATGCGCGATATGGAATCCGTCTCATGGATTTCTTCTAGATCGGAGAAAGGTAAGAATAGAATAGTTTCCTGCGACCATCTCTCTAAAATTCCTGTCTTCTAATTGATAAAGAAATGTATTCAGTTCTCCCGCCACCGCTCTTTGCTCTAGGATCCTCTTTCTTTCGGACACGGTTAAGGGTATGCCCCGGAGAAGAGCCGAAGTCTCCGGAATAGAGTTCTGTAATAAAGGAGGATGACGATTTAGGGAGGGGACCCTCTTATATAAGGAAGCAAACACGGCGATCTCTCCGGGATCGAATTTCCTTCTTTCCAAAAGTTCCAGTGGAACTGTTCTCTGGACATAGTGATCAATCGTCATTTCTTTTCCCCTCTCCCGTATCCATAGGGGGCTGAGTGTCGTTTGGTTTCCATACTCTGCCGTTTCCAATGCCGTTCTCAGGAAAGGTTCGTTTCCTTTGTCACGGATAAATTTTTGCGCCAAATCAGGACGGAGACGGTCCATCTGGAGATCGTTTCGGATATCTGAAATTTGTACGTTCCCTTTCTGAACCTTACTGGCAAATTTCAGGCCCGGCAAGTTAGTGAAGAATGTGGCGGTTTGAATGGCGGGGGTCCAGATCCAGTTTTTTTGCAGGAACTCTTTTCCTTGTGGGAGAGAATGGGCAATGTTTAGAATATCGTTGGCTTTGTACAGGGTCTTGGACCATTCAGAGGGTTGAGAAACAACCTCCAACGGGTCGCTGGATATCCTTTCTTTCTTCATAAGATTGTTCAAAGCAGAAGCCGTTTTTAAGCCGGAACTCACACCTTCGCCTATGGGGTTCTGCTTAAAAGGCGCAAAATCGGTGAGGGTATTGAGATCTAAGACCGTCGCAAAGAGAAGAGATC
>JACPSV010000277.1 GCA_016193115.1 Elusimicrobiota bacterium | reverse complement strand
GACGGAGATATCTACCCTCGCCGGCACAATTTCCGGTTCACTCTCTCGTAAATGAACCCATAGGTGAGTGCGGTCAAACGTTTTGAGATCCGCTCCCTTTTGTTCCAAGGATTGGATATCCACGCGAGGCGGCGCCGTATCGTAAATGAGAGGGAACGTAGCCAGAGAAGAAGAATTCCCCGCCTCATCTATGGCGATCAAACCCAGATAAGTCAGACGATTCTCGGATAAGGGAATATTCGTTCCCGTCGCAGGAAAAACTTTGTCTTGACCATTGGACAAAATCTGATTGAGATCCTCGAACGAGTTCGCAAGCGCATGCCGAACCGTGACCGTAGAGCGATCGTCCTGTACGTCCACTGCCACCCCTATTTCTTTCCGGGAAAATATGTTAGCGGCCGTTTCTCTGGAACTGAATAGAGTTTCTTTTATGTTCAAACGTCTCACGTTTTTTAGGAGTGGCGGTTGGACATCCACAATCAATTGGAATGGTACCTCTTTTCTTTGGTCTCCCCTCTCCAAAACTAGGATCCCTTCATGAGCGCCTTCCGAAAGATTGGAATCATTGTAGAACCTTGTTTGGAGTTCCCTCTGATTTCCCGTAAAAAGATTTTTGAACCAGGTTTTTCCGTCCACGGACATCGTCAAAAAAGAATTCTCTTTGACTTTTGCCTTCAAATCAATGAAACTCCTCTTTTTCCCCTCCGTCTCCAAAAGAAAAGAGCGCGTATAGAGTGGATTAGGAATCTGGAGATCGAATGGAACCAAGTCCACTTCCAATTTGAGCGGCAGAGTTGACTCGTTGCCATCGCTATCCACAGAGCGCAGTTGAACAGGGTGAATACCGTTCGGAATCAGGATTGATTTATCTTCGGGAATAGGAAGTGTCCAGAAAACAGGACTTGGATCCGCAACGGTGAGCGTCGTAGAGGCCAGAGTGACGTCCCCAATGTCTAGATAAAGGGTGACAACATTTTTCGATCCCCACGGGGATCGGTCGCGCAGAGTCCCTTTTAGGATTGGGAATTCCCCCAAATCGGTGATCCGCACCGATTCTCCTTCCATCTGTTCCACGGTAAGCACGGGCTTATGTAAATCCAACCGTTTCACCGGAAAAAGGTACGGCTCGCCTATATAAGCATTCCCTACTTCATCTATCGCCCTGAACCGGAAATAAAGTTTTGCAGGTAGTGATCGCGCCTGTAAAACTTGCCGTATCGTCGAAAAATTGACGCGCAGGTTCTGAGAGTTGTCCGCCATAAATTCCCATCTCTCTTCTGTCGGCGCCGTAAAGGGAGACCAAGGGACGGGAGGAGGAGGCGAATCAATCACGTCCCGCGTTAGAACTTGAAAAGGACCGGAAGAACTGACAGCCGCCGAGACGTCAAACCGGGTGTTTAATGTTCTCCTTGCAAATGAAAATTCAATTCCGTCTATCCCCTTTTGTTGAGACTCGGCAACTTTCAGTTCCGGAACATCTCCCAAAACCGTGAAAGACAAAAGTTTATCAATGGCGTTACCCGCAAAATTGGTGACGAACAATTTGAGAGTGTAGAGACCGGAACGAAACCCGGGTTCCAGACTCCTCTGAGAACCTACACTTTTGAAACTATCTGCAGAAACAACCCATTCCTGCCATTCGCCTCCTTTCCAGGACGATTCCGGAGGGATCACATCCAAATACTGGTATTCACCGCCGCTATCCAGAAGGGTTTGGCCGTTCTTTGTCGGCCGAAAAAGAGCGAGGTGCAAGCTCATGGGTTGGATATTCATTTGTTCGTCTTTTATCTTCCAGCGGATTCGAAAGGAATCGCTCCCCTTTTGAATGGGAAAATTCTGACCCTCCTGCAACGAAATGCTTCTCCCGTCCCAGACCACCTGAGCGGAATCCAGTTCCGGCACAGATCTCCAGACGCCGGTCTCATCGGAGACCTTTTGTAAACGATGGGACAAGGAGGTTACCTGCACAGCGATCCCCATCGGCACAAACGCCTCGGATTCTACGGATAGGTTCACCCATGCGCGCACCCGTTCCTCTCTGCCAAAATAAGATTTGAAACTTTCAAAATCTCTTGCTTGAAACCAGATTTCTGACTGGCCGTTGTGACAGCGCACGGTCCAATAACCTTCCGAATAGGACTTCTCCAAACATTTTTCCCACATCAATGGAGTCAAATCGCGGACAGGCGCCCATCCGGCAGAGCAGTTCAGTTTGTGTCCATCCAACTTTTTGAAAGCATACTCGCGCGGATAAAAGTTCTCGATGTCATCCCCTTCTTTATTTTTCGCAGAGCGGGAGGGTTGAAATTCGATCTGTCCGGAATAGATATTCTTCCCCCGATTCTCCAACCTCAGAGGAATATCCAATCCGGACTGAAGATCGTCATAGAATAAGACGATGTAGGCAGGATTGAAGTCCGCGCAAGTCTTGGCAGTGATCTGGCACGAGCCGGGAGGAGTGACTAAAACAGAGTGGTCTTTCTCGTTAGGACAGGAGGCGAAGCACTTAGGAGGAGACGAAGTCTCACTCTCATCCTTTAGGACTCGTCCTTTAGGAAGTATTGTAATTTTCTCTGGACGATTCGGATCCAGAGTCTCGAAAGTCAAAGATTCCAGAAGACAGAGTGGGGCGCCAAACCCCTGCGAGGCAAACGCCAAACCACATAAAAAAATTATAAGTACACCCAGTCCGTCATTCCGGCGTAAGCCGGAACCCAGAAAAGAATTTCTGCAACTAGATTCCGGCTTTCGCCGGAATGACGGACGGGGTTTCTTTCTGGGGTCTACTAGGATACGCGCTTGCCATTTTGCCGCGCGGGTGGAAGAGCAGTACCGTACCGCCAATTCTCTCATGTAGTGCGGCCAGAGTTCCGGTTTTCTGTAACCCAAACGGCAGTACTCACGAACCCATCGTAAGAACTTCTGTTTCGTCCAACGTCCCCGAACCCGACGGTGCCGGACTCTCGATTTGATGCGAGGATCCCGAATGACCCCCGCTTCCCATTTGGCTCTGCGAACCGTGCCGCAGTACCGTTTGGCCAACGCGCGCATGTTCGGCGACCAGTCCTTGTTTTCCAGATATCCCCTCTGGCATAGATCCCGGACCGCATCTAGAAATTTTTCATAGCTCCACCGTCCTTCCGATAGGACGCCGCTTCTCCATTTGGCGGCTCGTATGGAACCGCAGTACCGGATGGAAAGCTCGTAGAGCCATCGGGGAAAGACATGCGCCGGAACATACCGTCCTTTACACAAAGCATGGACAGCTCTCAAAACCTTCTTTTCTGTCCAAAGGCTTGGCCTCCCAATCGGATTTTTCCTTTCTTTTTTCATGGCGTCGAAGATCATTGTATGTCTTGCCCTACTGTTTCGCAATTGCGGAAATCCCCAATGCGCTCAATGTGATGACGATCAGATAAAAAAGGTTCATTTGTTTTTCCATCATCTCGCCGAATAAAGAACTCGCGCTTGCAGGGAAATAAACAATGGATCCGGGTGGAACAACCGGATTTTTTTCTCCCTGGACGATCTCTTCGTAACGCAGGCTTGTGTTTTGGCCGTTCCCGGCATTGTATAGATGCACCTTAAAATTGCTGCCCGGAGCCCGATCCATCGCTTCCGCTATCAAAACGCTTAAAGGAAGATTCCCGGGATAGTTCCCCGGCCTCTGCACTTTACCCAACACCTGAACGAGAGACAAATTCCCCGATACGAATCTCTCTCCGGACTCCGGACGAGACAGTTGTTGGGTTTCCGCCTTTTCCCGGTTCGACGGCACAGGGAACTCTCCAGCCATTACTGGAAGTAGATTATCTGCTAGAAAAACCAGCAGGATCGCAATACTTAATGTTCTCATCAAATTTCTCCTCGTCATTCCGGCGTAGAGACTGTTGCAAAACGTCCCTTTTTACGTCATTCCCGCGAAAGCGGGAATCTAGTCGGCGGAAAATCCGTTCTGGATTCCCGCTTTCGCGGGAATGACGGCCTTGCGCTAAACGCTTACCCTAAAACACAAATGTGATTCCTAGTAGAGGGGAAGCCATTCTTTCCTTTCCTTGCAGAGGGTATTGGGCGCCTGCGCTGAGTTTGAATGGGACAAACTTTCTAACGTCCTTGCTGTATTTTTCGTTTCTCT
>JACPSV010000276.1 GCA_016193115.1 Elusimicrobiota bacterium | reverse complement strand
GATTACTCTTTAGGCATGAGCGCCGATCAGGAGATAGGGTCCAAAACGATCTTGTTCGGAAGAGTCAGCCGGGCCGTGAGAAAAGGGCCCAACAGAGATCCTCACGCGTGGAGCGCAGGCATGCTGTTTCACGATTGGCTATCTCAGAGAAGGAGAGACAAACTGGGAATCGCGTATAGCCACACCCTAACGCCGTTGGGCGCGGGACTTTCGGGCGAAACGGAGAGCGTTGGAGAATGCTTCTACTCTTTATTTTTGAGCGATCACCTCACATTGTCGCCGATTGCGCAATATCTATTTCACGCGGCGGGTTCCGCATCCGCGTCTCCGCAAAGTAACGTTTTCATTTTGGGATTGAGAACCCAGATTGATTTCTAGTTCAATGAATTCTCATATCGTAAACCAAACTAAGGAGGAAGCAATGACCAAACTTAAAGTAATCCTCAGCAGCTTCATCATCGGCGCAGTCTCAATTGTCTCTGCCGAGATGCCGTCCACAAACCAGGATAGCCAGCGTCTGTTCGTAGCCAATCAGGATTCCGACTATGTCTCCGTGATTGATCTCGATACGATGCAGGTAGCCAAGAAAATTGACTTGGACACCTTAAGTGCGTCTCACATGACCATGGCATGGAGCGGGAAAGACGGTCAAAAACTGCTCGTGACCATGACCGGCCGCAATGAGATCGCCATCATTGACGTGGCGAAGGGAATTGTGGAAGCCAAATTGCCGGTGGGAAGATCTCCGGAACATTTCGCGATTGAAAAGAATAAAGACTATCCGGACTACTTCGCCTATATCGGCAACATAGACGATGGATCCATATCCGTGATTGATCTTGGATCCAACCAAGAGATTAAAAGAATTACGGGATTCCATGAACCGCACGGCGTGACGTTTAACCAGGACGCTTCTAAAGCGTATATCGCGAACTTCGGAGCGCACCGCATTGACGTTGTGGACACTTCTAAACACGCGATCTCCAAACAAATCAGCGTTGGGGACGCGTACCAGGTTGCCATGAAAAATCCTTCCCGATACCTTTCCGAAATTAAGGGAATCGCCAACGTGACTCTGACTCCCGACGGAAAACTGGGATACGCCGCGGACGGAGATTCTAACCAGGTGGCCGTGATTGACACGCAAAACGACAGCCTCGTTAAAACCATCCCGGTCGGGGAAGAACCCTGGAGAGCGTACGGATCGCCGGACGGGAAATGGATGCTCGTTCCCAATAACGGCGATGAAACCGTGTCCGTGATTGACACGCAAAAGAACCAAATCAAGACCAGTTTCCCCGCTGGAGGCACGATCACCGGCATCAACTTTGTTCTGGGCGGGAAAAAGGCCTATGCCCTGGCGACCACAGAAACCGAGGCAATCCTTTATGTCTACGATTTGGAACACATGCAGGAGAAAGGGACGATCCTGATCGGTAAAAATCTGAAACTAGAAACCGCATCCACGTCCGCGAACGGCAAGACCATCTACGTGGCATCCTCCGTGGATAACTCCATCTACGCCGTTGACGCTCTCACCGACAAGGTGACGCGTATCGCCAACGTCGGCGTCACTCCCTGGGGCACCACAATCCAAGGAGACATGGCCTCTTATTGCCACTAACGCTGTCATTCTGAGCCCCCGTGAAAACGGGGGCGAAGAATCCACTGCCTTTGAAATTTATTCTTACGGCAGGAGTTTTTGTTTTCTGCCTTTGTTTACCGGCAGGGACAGAAACTCGGGAAGAAGAAAGAGGTTTGAGATCCGCTGTATTGAGCGCGATCGTAAAGCATTACCATAGAAAGATAGAACCCGGCGAGTTAGAGAAGAAGTCTTTGCGGGAAATTTTAGAATCTCTGGACAAAGACTCTTCTCTGCTCGCGGGTCAAAAGAAGGATTTGGATTATGTCCGCGGATTCACTAAACTGCAAACCGTGGAAAAGCCGGAACGGATAGATCACCAGACCGCGCTGATCCGTATCGCCTACTTTTCCAGGTCTACGCAGAGGGAATTTCTCCAGATCTATTCCGATCTTAAAAAGAACGGCGTCCAACGCTGGGTTCTGGACTTAAGGCAAAACTCCGGAGGCGATTTAAGATCCTGCCTTTCTTTTTTAGAATGTTTCCTTCCTCAGGGCGCGGTCCTGGGAAGAATTGAAACCAGAAACGGCGCGCAAAACTATTTTTCCAAAAATAGTTCACCTCAGAATTTGTCTCCCTTGGTGGTTCTGGTAGACAGTCAAACGGCCTCTTGCGCTGAGTTAGCCGCGAACACTTTGAAAAGGACGCTCCACGCGAAGATCGCGGGCGCGCCCACCCAAGGAAAACAAACGGTTCAGGAAGTGTTTCCCGTAGAGAAAGCGTGGATCGCGCTGACTGTAGGACGATGGAGCAGCGGAGAAACCGGTGTAAAACCGGAAACGCCCATTCTGCCGGACATACTGCTGAACGAAAAGGACATTGATTTGAAAAAAATATCTTTACTCTTTAAAAAGTAACCTTAGATGTTATTAGAAAAAACTATGACCGATCCTAATCAGGCCATACTAATTTTGGGGCATGGCAGCAGAGATCCTCTGGCGGTTCAGGAGTTTCTTGATTTCACGCAGGAATTCAAGTCGCGGAACGGATTTTGCGCGCAGGCAACGGAAATGGCCACCGCATTTCTAGAGTTAAGCTCGCCCTCCATTCCTCAGGCTTTAGAGTATCTCGATGGGAAAGGCGCGCGCAATATCCTGGCGGTTCCCTATTTCCTTTTCCGCGCGGGACACGTGAAGAGAGAAATCCCGGAAATGTTGGAAACGTTTTCGGAGACTCATCCTCACGTTTCCATTGCGTACGGAGAATCCCTGTGGCCTCATCCCAACCTAATCACATTGGCAAAACAGAGGATTGAGAACGCACTCCGGAAAATTTCCGACGTCCCAAATCACGAGGTTGATATTCTCATTGTGGGGCGGGGAGCGACGGACCCGGAAGCCCTGTCCCAATTCCGGGAAGCGGTGGAAACCCTGCGACGCGCTCTGACCCATCGTACGTTGCGCCACTGTTTCGTTGCTCTCTCGGAACCCAAATACAGCGAAGTGTTGCCTGAAATGTTGTCTTCCGGAGCGAGAAATTTAATTCTCTTTCCCTTCTACTTATTTACGGGAATTCTAGTGAAAAGAATTGAAAACATGGCGCGGGAATCAGAAAAGAATTTCAAAGATGCTCGCATCCATGTCGTGCCGCATCTGGGCCAAGATCCATTGATGTTCGCAACTCTGCAAGACCGTATCCGTGAACTTATAAACGCGCGAGGTTGAGAAAATGACGATGAACCAAAAGAACGACATGCGCCAAATGACCACACTGGGCAGAAACATCGAGGATAAAAGTTTTTCCATCATAGATCAGGAAGCCGGACCCCACACGTTCTCACCCGAAGAGTGGCACGTTGTCCGGCGTATCATTCACGCCACCGCGGATTTTGGTTACAAAGATTTAATGCAATTCCATCCGCGCGCAATCGCCTCCGGCATTCAAGCTCTTCGGAACGGATGCCCCCTTCTGGTGGATGTGAAGATGATTCAGGCCGGTTTGAACGAGGATCGTCTCGCAGCCTACGGGTGCAAAGTTTATTCCTATATTTCAGACGAAGACGTGATCCAAACTGCTAAAGAAAAAAACTCCACCCGCGCCATTGAAGCCATGAAAAAAGCGCACCGTCTGGGAAACCTGAGCGGATCCATTGTTGCGATTGGGAACGCTCCGACCGCTCTATTGGAAACGGCCAGACTTGTGAAAGAAGAAAACGCCCGGCCGTCTCTTATCATAGGAGTGCCGGTTGGATTTGTTTCCGCGGCGGAATCTAAAGAAGCTATCTTAAACTTAGAGGTTCCCACCATCATCTCATCCGGAAGAAAAGGAGGCAGCACAATCGCGGTCGCCGCCATCCATGCCCTACTCTTTCTCTCCGCGCAGATAAAGACATAATGGAATCTCTTATTTTCTCAAATCGGTTGGGAAACGGCTGGAAAAATGGAAAAGGTTGAAGAGAAGAAACCTCTCCGGTCCGGATGGACAACCGGAGCCTGCAGCGCCGCTGCCGCGAAAGCGGCGACGCATGTCTTGATTCACCAGAACCCGATCCAAGATATTGAACTCACGATCCCTGCGGGAAAAAGAGTGAAGTTTCAACTAAAACGGTGCGAGTTCAATTCTCAGGAGGCGACCTGCTCTATCATTAAAGATGCGGGCGACGATCCGGACTGCACAAACGGCGCGGAACTGACCACCACGGTCACTTGGTTAGAAGAACCGGGAAAAGTGACGCTGGAAAATGGATCCGGAGTAGCCACGATCACGAAAGTAGGTTTGGGACTGGAGGTGGGACTGCCTGCGATCAATTCGGTCCCCAGAAAAAATATCACGGAAATGGTTTGTGAAGCGGCGGGCGAAAAGTTAAAAGAGGCCGGTTTCAAAGTGGTTATCTCCGTTCCGGGCGGAGAGGAAATGGCCAAAAAAACGGAGAACGAACGGCTGGGCATTTTGGGAGGAATTT
>JACPSV010000275.1 GCA_016193115.1 Elusimicrobiota bacterium | reverse complement strand
GATCTTGTTTTCATAGGGATTGGGCCGGGCGCGAAGGATGTAGAAGCTCTTTGCGAACCGGGGCAACACTACGTTAAAATTAAAGATAATCGGCCCATGGACATTGCCGAGGCGATCGCCAAAGTTGTTGAGTTCAAGTTGCTGGGAGATGGGGTTCTTCGCCAAGGAGACATCACAGATTTTCTGCGGATTGGCCCTGTCAAATCAAGGGTAAAATCGGACAACGTTTCCGGGACACATAATCCTGTCCCCGGTCTCATTGCCAGTGTTCTCTTTTTTCTTGCGCTCGGATTCCTGCCCGGTTTTGCCAAGCCACTCTTGGCCGCTCCTCTGACGCACCCTTCCACTTCCTGGCGAGATCTCACGCTACAGACTCAAAACGAAATTTTAGAGAGCGTTTCCAATCCGACAGATGCGATACAGATTGTAAAGAGAGTTTCTGCGAGGATTTTGGAAGGAGCTAAATCTCCGGTTTCGCAAGAAGACGAAATAGAGTTTGTTTCTAGATGTTTGGGGGATAGCGCTTCGCAACCTTCGATGCGGCCTAACCCAATGGTACTGGTAGTCCCTGCGGATCAGGTTGATTCAAACGTAGCCGCGCTAAAAATGGTGTTGGAATCTGTCCAGTCCTCCGAAAGAAAGGTTGAAATTCTATTCGTTGGAAATGAGGAGTTTCAACCTGTATGGAATGGGTTTGAACATGTTAAAGCAACTAAAGTGACTCTTCCCAAACGTAATGGTAAATTCGATTTCCATGAACTAATGGAATCTCAGGATTTGTCTGGTTACTCAGTGGTTGTTTTTGGCCGTGAGGAATCGTGGAGCTTTGCAAATGTTAAACGAGAAGTCCTTGAGGTTATTTTGCGGCTTCAGGGAGATAAACTTTCCAAACAAACTTTAAGCCTGCTCGAAGAAGATAAAGAAACAATTAAAGTTATCTCCTCATACCAATAGTAACCGTTTAGCCCTACTTCCATTGGGAG
The DNA here is from genome assembly GCA_016193115.1 of Elusimicrobiota bacterium. Classification (GTDB taxonomy): domain Bacteria; phylum Elusimicrobiota; class Elusimicrobia; order 2-02-FULL-39-32; family 2-02-FULL-39-32; genus JACPSV01. The sequence continues at coordinate 1,342 of JACPSV010000275.1, read as the reverse complement.
CGTTTTCGGGAGAGGGGGTTTAAAATCTTTTTGCGCAGCCGGATTGTTTTTGGGGTGGTCTCCACCAGTTCGTCCGGGCCGATATATTCGATCGCAAGTTCCAATGTCATTTCTCTGGGAGGGGTCAGAATAATCGCGTCGTCGGACCCGGAAGCGCGCATGTTGGTTAGCTTCTTTTGTTTGCAGGGATTGACGTTGAGATCTTCCGGCCGCGCATTTTCTCCTAGGACCATCCCTTGATACACGGGTGTGCTCGGCCCGATAAAGAGTTCTCCCCGTTCTTGGATGTTGTTCAATCCATACGAACATGCGACCCCATTCTCCATAGAAACTAAGGAGCCATGGACGTTGGCCTGTTTGAATTCGCCTTCAATCGGTTTGTACTGGTCAAAAACGTGGTGCAGGATCAGGGTGCCGCGCGTTTTAGTCAAAAGGATCCGTTTGAGACCGATGATCCCGCGAGTGGGAATCTGATACTCGAAATGAATTTCTCCGCCGGGAGCCTGAATCATGTCTTTTAATATCCCGCCCCGTCCGCCAATTTCTTCAATAATCGTCCCTTGGTATTCTTTGGGAACGTCCACGACAAGGAATTCGTAGGGTTCCTGCCGAACTCCGTCCTTTTCCTGAAGAATCACTTCCGGCTGGGAAACCTGCAGTTCGAACCCCTCACGGCGCATGGTTTCAATCAAAATCGCTAAATGCAGTTCTCCTCTGCCGGCAACCAAAAAAGAGTCCGGACTGTCGGTTTCCGTGATCTTGAGGGACACGTTGGTTTCCAGTTCCTTAAAGAGCCGTTCGCGCAAAACCCGTGAAGTCACGAACTTACCTTCCTTCCCCGCAAACGGGCTGTCGTTCACTTCAAACGTCATGCGCACGGTGGGTTCGTCAATGAGAGGCGGCGGAAGAGGACGCGGATTTTCGGGATCGGTGATGGTATCTCCAATACCAATCCCTGAGAAACCGGCAATAGCCACAATGTCGCCTGCTTCTGCCGACTCCACTTCCGCGCGTTCCAGACCATCATGGGTTAAAAGGCTCATGACCGTATCGGTGATCTGACTTCCATCCTTCTTGGCTAAAAGCGCCTTTTGACCTTGGTGGATAGAGCCGCTCGTAATTTTACCGATCCCCATCGTTCCTTTGTAAGAATCCGCCTGCAAAGCAAGGATGAGGATTTGGAGAGGCATCTGGGCATCCGTTTTCGGTTCGGGAATTTTTTCCAGAATCGTATCTAAGAGGGGAGAGATGTCGCCGGAAGGAACCTTGGGATCCAACGTGGCTGTCCCTTGGATAGCGGAGGCATAGACAATGGGAAAATCCAGCTGATCTTCGGAAGCGT
>JACPSV010000274.1 GCA_016193115.1 Elusimicrobiota bacterium | reverse complement strand
GGTAATACAAACGTCTCGCGCCAACCGATGAGGGTTGTGATTGACGCCAATGTGGTCCTCTCTGGTGTATTTTGGAGAGGCATCCCGCATTTAATCTTAAGGCGATGGTTACAAAACGAATTAACACTGCTTGTTTCAGCTCCTATACTTGCTGAGTATAGAGATGTTTTGCAACGATTTGCAGGGGATGAAGGTTTCCATGTCTATGCAAAATGGAACCGTCTTCTCACTGAGTTTAGTGAAGTGATTGAACCACAGCCTATGAAGGGCATTTGTAGAGATCCAAAAGACGATATATATCTAGAAGCCGCCGTTGGAGGAAAAGCTAAACTTTTGATTTCTGGCGATAAAGATCTTTTGGTACTCAAAGAAATCTATGGTATTCCCATTTTAAAACCAAGGGAATTCCTAAATTACAGGTCTTAGGCGTTTAATGAGTGAGAATAAGATTTTGAAAGTTGGGCATAGTCCGGACGCGGATGACGCGTTCATGTTTTATGCCTTGTCCAAGGGGGTTGTGACTCTGGACGGATTCACGATCCAGCATGTGATTGAGGATATCCAGTCTCTCAATCAAAGGGCATTGAAATCGGAACTGGAAGTGACGGCCATCTCTGCGGCAGTTTATCCCCTGATTCAAGACCGCTATTGGATTCTCTCTTGCGGGGCAAGCGTGGGGCGGAATTACGGTCCTATCGTTGTCGCTAAACAACCCCATTCATTGGAAAATCTAGTCGGAAAACGGATTGCTGTCCCGGGGGTTCATACCACGGCCTATCTTCTCTTAAAGTTGTTTTTGGGAAAATTTGATGCGGTCATGGCAGATTTTAAGGATGTGATCCCGCTTGTGCAGAGCGGCGCCGTAGATGCTGGGTTGGTGATCCACGAAGGTCAACTGGAGTTTGGTTCTTTAGGGTTGCAATCCTGCATGGATTTGGGAAGGATATGGCATGACCGGTACGGTTTGCCCATACCCTTGGGACTGGACGTCGTGAGGAAAGATTTGGGTTTGGAAACTGCGACCAAGATCAAACGCGCCTTGTACGAAAGTATTTGTTACGCCCGCGCGAACGAAGAGAAAGCGCTCGACTACGCTTTAGAGTTTGGCAGAGGCATGGGACGCGAGACCGCCAGACAGTTTGTCGGCATGTATGTGAACGAAGATACCCTAGATCTGGGACCGGAAGGTCACGAGGCGTTAGTGCACCTCTTTAGAAGTGGGGGCGAAAGTGGAGTGATTGAGCCCGTGGAACGAGTGGAAATAATCTAAGAATTAAGGGAACACAATATGTCATTCCGGCGAAAGCCGGAATGACGACCAAGATAAGCCCTAATTCTTTAGTATGTTGTAGAGGGTGTCGCGTTGGGCAGGTTGGAATCCGGATTCCCGGATCAGGGTCTGAATCTCCTCTAGCGTTGTTCGATTGATATGGTTTGTTGCGCGGTGGACGTTCTCTTCAAATAAAGTTCCGCCAAAATCGTCCGCGCCGAAATGAAGCGCCGCTTGGCCTGTCTTCTTTCCTTCCGAGAACCATGTCGCCTGGATGTGGGGAAAGTTGTCCAGATAAATTCGGGAAAGAGCCAGGATTCGTAAGTACTGGTTTGCTGATGGGCGATGAACGATCTTCTTTTGGAGCGGAGTATTGTTTGGCTTAAAGCTCCACGGGACAAAGGCCGTAAATCCGCCAGTCTCGTCCTGCAGTTGACGGATTCTCTCCAAATGTTCCACGATCTCATCGGCTTCTTCCACGTGTCCGTACATCATCATGGCTGTAGATTTGATTCCCAACCGATGCGCGGCTCTGTGCACTTCCAGCCATTTGTCCGGACCTCCCTTTTTTGGGCTGATCCTTTTCCTCACCCGTTCGGACAGTATCTCCGCTCCGCCTCCGGGCAACGAAACCTGGCCGGCCTGTTTTAGTTGCCGAAGTACCTCTTCAATCGGGAGTTTGGACACCTGCGCCATCGTTTGAATTTCCGAGGCCGTAAAGAAATGGGGCGTGATCTGGGGAAACCGTTTCCGGACTTCCCGGACGAGATCTAAATAATATCTGAAGGGCAGTTCCGGGTTATGGCCGCCTTGAAGCAAGACCGTGGTCGCGCCTTGGTCGGAAGCGAACTTCACTTTTTCTAAAACTTGTTCCAACGTGAGCGTATATGCGTCAACGGAACCCGGCTTTCTGTAGAACGCGCAGAAAGAACAGTCGGTCACGCAGACGTTGGTATAGTTGGGGTTAGAATCTATCACGAATGTGACAATGGGTTTAGGATTTTTCTGGAAACGGATTTCGTTCGCCCGCGCGCCTAACTCAAGCAAATCCATGTTCTTGTAATAGGACAGGGCTTCTGCGGAAGTGATCCTTTGAGATGGATCGCTCTTTAATCTGGGTTTTTTCTCTTCCAAAACGGTCATGGTTTTTTTCTTACAACATCTAAGGTAAAACCATTTGGTCGCTGAAGCTCGGTCATGGTTGAATGGAACGAATTCCTTTGAGAGCTGAGGATGCGGAAATTGTTCTCAGCTGAACATGGCCGATGCGCGTGGGGAGAACAAAGCGTATCTGTCCGGATACGGATTTCTTGTCGCGGTAAAGAAGGGAAAGTAATTTCCTGCTGGGAATCGTCTTTCTCAGACGGATAGGCAAACCTGAACGAAGGATGATATTTTTAAGCCTGGATTGATCGCTTCTCTTCCATAAATTCAAATCGCAGGCAATCTCGCCGGCGGCGCACATGCCCATCGCAATGGCTTCCCCATGTTTGTAATCGGAATATCCCGTCGCGGTCTCAATCGCGTGGCCGATCGTGTGCCCGAAGTTTAGGATTTCTCGCACCCCATGGGTTTCTTTCTCGTCCTGAGTGACAACCCTCGCTTTGATCTGGGCGCAGATGGCGATCACCGCGTTCAATTGGGATTTTATGTTGGGAACGCATTTCTCCAAAATTTGAAACAAATGGGCATCTTTGATGACGCCATATTTGATGATCTCTGCCAATCCGTTTCTGAATTCTCTATCGGGAAGAGTTTCTAACGTTTGCGGATCCGTCCAAACTAGTTTGGGCTGGTAAAAAGAGCCCACAGAATTTTTCGATCCGGGCAAATCCACGCCCACCTTACCTCCGATGCTGGAGTCCACCATCGCCAGAAGAGTGGTGGGAACATGAATCAGGGAGATTCCGCGCAGGTAGGTGGCCGCCACAAACCCTGCGGTGTCCCCGATCACTCCGCCTCCAAACGTGAGGATGCAGGAGCTCCTATCCAGTTTCGATTCCAGACATCTTTCGTAAAGGGTTTGAACCGTTTTAAGATTCTTATGTTTTTCTCCAGGAGGAACGAGAGCGAAACTTGTTTGAATTTCCGCGCTCGACAAACTCTTTTGCAGGATGGTTCCATACCGCCCTTTTAAGAAAGGATGGGTGACGATCAACGCTTTTGTTGGGGAGATTCCCCGCCGAAAACCGACTTTCCGCATGAATCCGCCTAAACGCTGAAGCGGCGCATTCAGGAAAATAGAGTAAGGAGAATTTTTTAGAGAAACTAAAATCTCTTTCATTTTTGTTTTGTGAATTCCATCACAATTTTTTCGGCGGTTTCGTCCCTATCGGATTGATCGGTCTCAATCGTCTGATGAGCTTTTGCGTAAAAGGGTTCCCTTTTTTTTAGAAGATCGGTGACCGTTTGCAGAGGATCCTTCTGGTCAACTAAGAGAGGCCGCGCGCTCAAACTTTTTTTCTTGATTCTTTCTAGAAGTTTTACGGGAGACGCCTTTAACCATACGATGAACCCGTTCCGGCTT
>JACPSV010000321.1 GCA_016193115.1 Elusimicrobiota bacterium | reverse complement strand
GAATCTGCCTCTCTTTATCCGGGGGAAGGTGCGGGACGTCTACGATTTGGATGACCGTCTTCTGATCGTTTCTTCCGACAGGATTTCGGCCTACGATTATGTGTTGCCCACTCCCATCCCCGACAAAGGAAAGGTACTGAATCAAACTTCCCTCCACTGGTTTGAGCAGACACGGGGTTTGGCGACTAACCATTTGATCACGGGGAACGTGGAAGAATATCCTCCGGAACTGAAAGAGTTTCGCGCCGGTCTGGAAGGGCGGTCCATGCTGGTTCAGAAGACCGACAAAATTTCTATCGAGTGTGTCGTGCGCGGTTATCTGGCGGGTTCGGGCTGGAAAGAGTATCTCCAGAACGGACGCGTGTGCGGGGTCGCTCTCCCCAAAGGTTTGAAAGAGTCCGACCGTTTGCCGGAACCCATATTTACACCGGCCACCAAGGAAGAAGGCGGCAAACACGACCTCAACATTTCTTTTGAAGAGATGGCGGAAAGGATCGGCGGGGATCTAGCGTCAAAACTTAAAGAGATTTCTATCGCCCTCTACAAGCATGCTGCGGAAAAAGTTACTGCGGCCGGTTTAATCCTGGCGGACACAAAGTTTGAGTTTGGGACGATCAAGAAGACGAACGGCAGTCCGGAAATAATATTGATTGATGAGTGCTTGACGCCGGACTCTTCCCGATTTTGGGAAGTGAGCCAATACCGCGTGGGAATCTCGCCGCCGTCCTTTGATAAACAGTTTGTGAGAAACTATTTGGACTCAATCCGCTGGGACCATCAACCTCCCGCGCCGGAACTGCCTTCGGAAGTTGTGCAAAAAACCCGGGACAAATATCTGGAAGCGTTCCGCCGCATCACGGGCAAAGACAGACTTCAGTAACGGATCACTAGTGTCCGTTTAAATTATGCGTTTAAATCGTTTGTCTATGGTTCGGCAAGCTCACCCTGAGCGGATGAAACCGCTCACCCTGAGCTTGTCGAAGGGTGAGCGTGGTCGCTCATGGTTCGACATGCTCACCATGAGCGGCTGGATGAGCTCACCATGAGCGGGCTTTCAGGATGCACCATGAGCGGATGGGCGACTCTCCTTCGTACTTTAAGTGGACAGATGTGGCAATGAATCGTTCTGTTTGTGTTGAGGTTCGCGCTCACGCTTCTAAATCTTCTATTCAAAACCAAAGAAGAATGGATCAGCTCTTTCGTTTGGGCGGAATGGGAGGAGTGATCTGTCAAGGAATCGGTGTTCTCTATCGTTTGGAAGGGGACTTTACCGACGGAGAAATTGAAAAAATTGCCCATGAGATTCTTTCTGATCCGGTTTCAGACCGGTTTTGGATTGATTCCAAACCTCAGAATTCAGAAACTCTTTTTCTGGATATCTGGTATAAGCAAGGAGTCACCGATCCCGTGAGCGAGAGTCTGCTGAAAGCGGTCAAAGACCTCAAAATCCGGACGATCGCGCGGGCGTTTAGCGGGCAGAGAATTGAGTTGCGCGCCCCCGCTCACTCTAACGGGAGGCAGATTTCCCTTAAAGAGGATATCTTTCGATTAGCCGGAAAGGAACTTTTGAATCCGTTAGTGCAGGAGTGCCAAGTTCAATCATGGTCACGTTAGAAAAACGTAGAACAGAAACGATTCCATTAAATTCTCTGAATGAAAAAGAGTTGGGGCAGATCTCGCGGCAGAGACTGCTCTCCCTCTCCTTGGAAGAGATGCGCACGATCCAGTCTTATTTTAAGTCGGAAGGTCGGGATCCTACCGACGTCGAGCTGGAAACAATCGCGCAAACCTGGTCGGAACATTGCAAACACAAGACGTTTAAGGGACGGATCGAGTATGTGGAATTGAAATCGGGACGGGAAGACAGAAAAGTGTATGAGGATCTTTTCCGGCAGACCATCGCTCAGGCGACTCAAAAACTGAACAAGAAATTCTGTCTGTCCGTTTTTGAAGACAATGCCGGCATGATCGCGTTTGACGAGAAGTGGGCGATCGCTTTTAAGGCGGAAACGCATAACCACCCTTCCGCTTTGGAACCGTACGGCGGCGCCGGAACAGGAATTGGCGGCGTGATCCGGGACATTCTGGGCGCGGGGATGGGGGCGAAACCAATTTTAAATACGGATGTTTTTTGCGTGGGTGAGTTTGGGAAAGTTCCTCCTTCTCAAGAGACAAGTTCCAACCTGCCGCCGGAAAGAGTTCTTTCCGGCGTGATCGCGGGCGTGCGCGACTACGGAAACCGGATGGGAATTCCCACGGCCAATGGCGCTGTCTTGTTTCATGAAGGGTATTTTGCCAATCCCCTTGTTTTCTGCGGGACGGTGGGTCTCATTCCCAGAAATTGCGTTCACAAGCAGGTCGTGCCCGGCGATTGGGTTGTTTCCATTGGCGGCCGGACGGGCAGGGACGGGATCCACGGGGCGACGTTTTCTTCCGCGGCTTTGGAAGACAATATCGCGGCAAGCGTCGTGCAGATTGGGAACGCCATTGTGGAAAAGAAAGTGGCCGACGCTCTCTTAAGAGCGCGGGACCTCAAACTCTACAATGCGGTCACGGACTGCGGGGCAGGCGGATTCTCGTCCAGTGTGGGAGAACTTGCGGCGGATTGCGGAGTCAAAGTTTCTCTGGAAACCGCGCCTCTCAAGTATCAGGGTTTAAGTCCGTGGGAGATATGGTTATCGGAATCTCAGGAGAGAATGGTTTTCTCCGTTCCTCGCGAGAATTTGGATTCGTTTCAAGCCATCTGCTCCACGGAGAATGTCGAGTGCGCTGTCATCGGTGAGTTTACCAAGAGCGGCCGGCTGGAAGTTTTTTATCGCGACGAAAAAGTGTGCGATCTGGATTTGGGATTTTTACACAAGGGAATTCCACAAGTGCGCAAGAAGGCGGTGTGGAGTGTGACTGATTCTTCGGCGTCACCTCAGAATGACTTGATGAGAGGGAGGAACACCTTAGAGCAATGTGGGGTATGGCTGAAGAAACTGGTGGCGCACCCGAACATTGCTTCCAAGCGTTGGATCGTACAGCAGTACGATCACGAGGTGCAGGGCGGAAGCGTGATTAAGCCTTTTGTCGGTAAAGGCAGCGGCGGTCCCAGCGACGCCGCCGTGATACGGCCGCGGCTGGACTCTTGGAAAGGGATCGTGGTCTCAAACGGAATCAATCCGTTTTATGGCGAGATAGATCCTTACTGGATGGCCGCAAACGCTATAGACGAGTCTCTGCGGAATCTGGTCGCTGTGGGCGGCGACCTAAAAGAGTGCGCCCTTCTGGACAACTTTTGTTGGGGAGACGTCGAGAACGAAAGAATTCTAGCCGGTCTTGTGCGCTGCGCGCAAGGCTGTCACGATTTTGCGATTTCCTATGGAGTTCCGTTCATTTCCGGTAAGGACAGTTTAAACAACACTTGGCGAGACGCTCAGGGGCAAGTGGTTTCCATCCCTGGGACTCTCCTCATTTCTGCGATCAGCGTGGTTCAGGACGTGCGTCAGTGCGTCACGATGAACCTTAAAAAGCCGGGCAACTTCCTCTATTTGGTGGGAGAAACACGGGACGAGATGGGAGGATCCCATTTATATCGAATCCTGAACATGCGTGGAGGAGAAGTTCCAAAAGTGAACGGGGAGACGTCTTTGAATCTGATGCAAGTTCTCTCCGAAACGATTCGGCGAGGATGGATCTCTGCCTGCCATGACGTTTCGGAAGGAGGATTGGGAGTGGCTCTGGCAGAGTGTTGTTTTGCGGGAGGGTTGGGAGCGCGAGTGGATATCGGTCATCTGGATCAGGTTTTACTTTTTTCGGAGTCTGCCACGCGCTGGATCATTGAGGTTGAGCCAAAAAATGCCCACAAAATTCAAAAGAGGTTTGGCCGTTATCCGCTCCAACTGTTAGGGAGAGTCCAAAAGGAACCTTCCCTTCGTATCCAAAACGGGAAGCAAAGATTGGATTTGTCCGTGGAAGAACTGAAAAAATTGTGGGAAAGATGTTCGGAGAAACAATGAGAGCGCAAGCGCTTGTTTTGAGAACGGCCGGCACCAACTGCGACGGAGAAACGGTTCACGCTCTAAAATCGGCGGGAGCGGACGTAAAACTTTTCCATTTGAACGAGATTCTGAAGGATCCGCAGAAACTCTTTCAATTTTCTATCCTGGTTGTGCCGGGAGGATTTTCGTATGGGGACGACGTGGCCGCTGGGAAAATTCTTGCCAACGAGATCAAACTGAATTTGGGCGAAGAAATCCGGAAATTCGTGCAAGCAGGAAAGTTGATCATTGGAATATGTAACGGGTTTCAGGTTTTGGTGAAAGCGGGTCTCCTGCCTTCCCTAGACGGCAACATTTTTAATCAAACAGCGACTCTGGCGCAGAACGATTCGGGACGGTTTCAGTGCCGGTGGGTATCCATGCAAAGCGAGAATTCTCAAGCGCGCTGGCTGAAAGGAATGCCATCCCAATTTGAGCTTCCGATTGCTCACGGCGAGGGACGGTTTCTGGTGAAAGACCGGAAACTCTTAGACGCGATCGAAAAAAATAGGCAAGTGATATTTCGATATCGCGGCGAAAACCCCAACGGTTCTCTCCACTCCATCGCGGGAATTTGTAATCCAACGGGAAACGTGATCGGGCTGATGCCTCATCCGGAAAGATTTGTTGTGTCCTATCAGCATCCATCCTGGGGAAGTGTGGGAACAAAAGAGAAAACCGCGGGCAGACTCTTTTGGGATCTGGCCGTCCGCTACGCGAGGAGCCATCCATGATTGAAATGAATGTTTGTCATCCCGATCTGAAAGAAGAGTGCGGGGTGTGCGGGGTTTTTTCTCATCGGGACGCGTCGCATCTGGTCTACATCGGGCTGACGGCGCTCCAGCACCGCGGCCAGGAATCCGCCGGGATTGTCGCGTTCAATGGGCGCATGAACCGTCACGTGGGGATGGGTCTGGTCTTCGACGTCTTTAAGGAAGAACACTTTCGCCAACTGAAAGGACGATCCGCCATTGGGCATGTCCGGTACTCCACGACAGGCAGTTCCATCCTAAAAAACGCTCAGCCGCTTTTGGTGACGACTCCTTACGGACAGCTTGCCGTGGGACACAACGGAAACCTGACCAACGCAGAAAAGCTGCGCAAGGATCTGGAATCGAGCGGAGCGATATTCCAAACGACCACGGATAGCGAAGTAATCCTGCACCTCATTGCCCGATCCCGGGAAAAGAATCTTGCGGACGCGATCCGGTCTTCACTTAAAAAAGTGGATGGCGCCTACTCCCTTCTGATCGCTTCCGACCAGAATTCTAAAAAAGGAGGGCACGGGTCTCTGATTGCCGTGCGTGACCCTTTGGGGTTTCGCCCTCTGATATTAGGGAAACTGGGCGCGGCGTGGGTGGTGGCGTCGGAAACATGCGCGTTTGACATGATTGGCGCCAAAGCAGTGCGCGAAGTTGAGCCGGGAGAGATGGTGGTGATTGAGGATACTCAATCGGTGAGGAGCATACCGCTTCTCAAGAAGCCTTTGAACCACAGCGCGTTTTGCATATTTGAGTTTGTCTATTTCGCGCGTCCCGACTCCAACATATTTGATCGCAGCGTTTATGAAGTGCGCAGAGAGTTGGGACGCCAGTTAGCCCGGGAATCGCCGCCTCCCTCCGGAACGGAGTGCGTGGTTGCGGTGCCGGACTCCTCCGTGGTGGCCGCAACCGGTTACGCGGAGGAATGCAGACTGCCGTTTGAGGTGGGGTTTATCCGCAGCCACTATGTGGGACGCACTTTTATTGAGCCGTCCAAACCGATGCGGGATTTTCGCGCGCGCATAAAGTATAATCCTATCAAAGAAAATTTAGAGGGAAGAAACATTG
>JACPSV010000320.1 GCA_016193115.1 Elusimicrobiota bacterium | reverse complement strand
CTTTCCGGATTTGTTCGCCCTGGCATGGTACCTGCAAGGAATAGTCCTCTGGTTCAGCATGACAGCCCCATCTCTCACGATCGGGTGGTGCGTCCTGCGTTGGGTCCGGGTGAACTGGCAATCCCCTTTGGAAAAAGCTCTCTTTTCTACGATCCTTGGGGAAGGGTTTCTGGCACTTTTGACGTTGGGACTGGCTTTTCTCCATCTTTTAAGTCCCATCGTTCTGGGTTCCGTCTGTTTCTTGGGCGCACTTCTATTTTTCTTTCTCCTCTTTAAGTTCAGCGAAGTTCGCTTTCTCATCCAAGAATCCTGTCGGCAGGCCTTTTCTTTTATTTTTGGGAAGGAAAGTCCTCTGATTCTCAGAATTTTTCTTTGGGCATACTTGGGAATGAGTTTCATGATGGCGTTTGTTCCGGACCTCTTTTATGACGCTCTTGTGTACCATTTGGGAGCGCCCAACCTTTACCTGCAAGAGAGAGGACTTGTTCGAACTCACGGAGTTTTAAGTAAAGTTCCCATGATTTGGCAGATCCTCTACCCATACGGCCTGGCATTGCATGACGAAATGGTTCCCAAACTGATCCACTGGTCCAGCAGCCTTTTCCTTCTTTTGGGTTTTGGCTCCCTCTCTCAAAGATTCTCTTCTTCTCCGATGGGAGCGGTCAGCGGCCTTCTCTTTTTGTCCATCCCCATGGTTCAGATGAATCTTTGGACCAGCGGCATTGACGTGGGCGGAGCGCTGTTTGCCTATCTCGCCGTCTACGCCGCTCTGGTCGCCCTGAATGCGCAGGAAACTCCTGAATCGCCTCCGGAAGAAAAGGACAGCGCGAGAGGTTGGATCTTTCTTGCCGCTATTTTCTCAGGGTTCTCGTTTGGTTCCAAATATCAGGGCGGATTTACCTCTGCGATCGTGTTTATAATTCTTTTTCTTGTCCCGCTCTACCATGAACCCAAAAGATTCCGGTCACTTTTGCCGGATATTTTCATTTTTAATTGCGTCCTCTTCATTGTCATCGCGCCCTGGCTCCTAAAAAATCTCTATGACGCGGGAAATCCGCTTTTCCCTTTCTTGAGTCCTATTTTCACAAAACTGAACCTACAAAAAATGCAAATGGATCCGTATCAATGGGTGGGATTCATCAACGAAAACAGACGCTACATCGCCCACACGTGGGGCGAGATATGGAAACTCCCCTGGACGCTCGCATTCAAAGATTCGAACCAGAGCAGCCTTTCTTTTACAGGCGCTGGACCGCTCTCCTTTCTGCTCCTGTCCTTACTTTGGATACCCAATCTCAAAAAATGGTGGGCTCAGGGACTTTTCCTCTACCTCGTTCTTTTCTTTGCGGCCTCCTTCCAGTCCACACATCTTACGCGATACCATCTGCAAGGCTATCCCATGCTCTGTTTTTTCCTGGGACTTGGGTTCCATCAAGCATGGTCCAAGAACCGCGCCATTTTTAGAATTTTTCTGACGAT
>JACPSV010000090.1 GCA_016193115.1 Elusimicrobiota bacterium | reverse complement strand
AATTTGCTTAACAGATTATCCTGCAAAGATAGTTTAGAACAATACAAAACTATAAAGAGGTCGGGGACAGAGCCCTAATTTTCTGACGCGAAGGGTTGACGAGGGAGGGGGGGGGTCTCTCCAGACCCGACCCCAATTTAGGAAGTGCGGACAAATAGGGGAGGTTCCGGGAAATTAGGGACAGCGCCCAATTGGGCGCTGTCCCTAATTTCCCTAAAAATGTTATAATTTCTGTGCCGGGCTGGTTCCAGAGCCTGATATGATAATGAAAATAGTCCCTAGTAAAGAAGAATAAACCATGCCTGTAATTTCAATGTTTTATGGCATTGTCATAAGGATGTTCTATTTTGATACTGCCAAGCACAAATCCTCGCATATTCACGTGCAGTATGGCGAGCAGCATGCCGTAATTCATATTCCCGATGGCAGGGTTCTCGAAGGTAAAGTTAAATCTGCAAAGCTAAAATTGATACAGGCATGGATTGAAATCCATCGTGAAGATCTCATGGCTGATTGGAAATTAGCCATGGATGGACAATCTGTATTTAAAATTGAACCTCTGAGGTGAATGATGACTCCAAAAATTGCCGAATGGCCGCATAAACAAGACCTGAGCGCCGATACGTTATATTATGGTAGCAAGGGACAGCGCCCAATTGGGCGCTGTCCCTAATTTAATTTTTTCCTAAACTTTTCTCAAGATTTAATATAAAGTTATCCGTTCCCAAAGGAAGGCCTATTTTAGTGCTCCTTCGGATATCCAGAATAAACGTATCATTTTCACTCTTATTTATATAGTCTTTCCATCTTTCAGGAGTAAAATCAACAAAATCAAATAAATTTACCAAAGGGATATCTGGCGACGATTTTCCTATATGGCAAGAAGCGCTAGACCACTTCCAATCCCAAGGATGGTGAACCATGTTTGCGCGCACTGGATTTCGTTCAACATATCTTGCAGTTGCCAACAAGTGATTACCTTCCAATAAGCAAGAGAAGAACCTACCCTGCCATAAATGGCCGGAAGATCCCATTTTTTTGTGAATATACTGTGCGTAACACATATGTACTGTATTGAAGGTAAGCGCCAATGAATTTTCAGCGCCTGGCACAACAATAAAATGAATATGATTGTCCATTAAACAATAAGCCGCAATAGATGTGTTATATTTTCCGCAGTATTTACTAATTAAAGACAAGTAGTATATTCGGTCAGATGCGGTAAAGAATATATTCGCCCGGTTGTTTCCACGCTGAGTTATATGGTGAAAATGACCAACACCAACCACACGTGCTACACGAGGCATATCTGTTTTTTATGTTTATAGGATTCTCTCATGTAAGATAGTTTAGAACAATACTAAACTTTTTTTAATAGTCGAATTAGATGAACATAGGCAGGAATTGGGGACAGCGCCCAATTGGGCGCTGTCCCCAATTTGTGTTTAGGGGATATTTTTTGTATTTTATGACGATATGGTAGGAACGGGCTCTGCGTCGGGGGGGCAGTCTATCCCCGGGAAGATATTGATCGTTGATGACGATCCTCAGTTGTGTCATGTTTTAGCGGACACGCTTAAAGAGAGTGGTTACGATGCCAGCTCTGTTCAGAACGCGGAACAAGCGCTGCTCAAAGCGATCACCAACCCTCCCCACCTCATCTTACTGGACGTGGAAATACCGCAGATGGGCGGACTGGCGCTTTGCCAGAAACTGCGGGGAAATAATTCTACCAATAAACTTCCCATCGTCTTTTTGACGGTGCGCGATTCGGACTTTGACCGCCAGGCGGCGCTCGCCATGGGCGCTAACCAGTACCTCACCAAACCTTTCCAAAAAGATCAGCTCCTAAAAGTCATAGAAGAGTGCGGCGTTCCCAAAAGTTTTGTCGTTCACGGGCGCATTCTGATTGTGGATGACGACATGGAACTGTGCCAGGTCATCGCCGATACCCTGAAAGATAAGGGATATGACACGCAGTTTGTGCAGACCGCGGAAGACGGGGTTGAGAGAGCTCTAGCCGATCCGCCGGACATCTTTCTCCTTGATTTGGAAGTGCCGCGAATGGGTGGGCTCGTTCTCTGTCAAAAGTTGCGGGCGACGCCGCAAACAAAAGATATCCCGATCATGTTTTTGACGGTCCGTGATTCGGATTTTGACCGCCAGACCGCATTTAATTTAGGCGCGAATCAGTACGTTACTAAACCGTTTCGGAGAAGTCAGCTCATCAAAGAAGTTGAAACGCTTTTTGCGGCAAGAAAGCCGACGATTGATGAGGATTGGGTAGGTCCTTCGTTGGGTCATGGCCAATCTTCCGTCCCTGTGCCTGCGGTTCCAACGGATGCTCCTGCAGCCGCTCCTGTGACCCCGCCCATCGTTCCCGCGACGACGCCGCGTCCGGTTTCGGTTCCGCAGCCGCCAGTACGGACGCCTCTGCCTCCCCAGCCGCCCAGAGAAGAACAGACTTTTGGCGCTCCTAAGAACGAAGAAGTGTTCGGAGCGATTGCGCCTGTTCAGGCGCGGTCCGCTCAGCCGCCAGCGCCCACACCCTTGCCGACGCAACCTCCAACCATGCGGCCGCAGGCGGTCTCCACGCCGGCAGCGACAGGGATAAAAGGATTTAAAGATTTTAGCGGCGCTAAACCTCAACCGGATAAACCGTCCGGCGGATTTAAGAATTGGTTTTTCGGACATAAGTGGATTTCGATTAGCATTTCGGTTGTTTTGGCGGCGGGTTTAGTGTGGGGATCCGTTGCCCTCTATAAGAAATTTTCCGGAGGGAAAAAAGAGGCCGCTGAGGAAAACAAAGA
>JACPSV010000266.1 GCA_016193115.1 Elusimicrobiota bacterium | reverse complement strand
CGTTTGGAAGATGTATTAAAAAATCTGGAAGAGAAAGAAGTCCATTTGCTTACCGTTTCGAACGTTTTGGGACGCGGCAGACAGAAAGGCATTTCCGAAGTGTACCGTAGCCATAAAGAGGTCGGCAGCCTGCTAAAGAAAATAAAGTTGGAAATCGCGGTGAACGAAGAGTATGCTCATAAAACCGTCGAAGCAGTCGTTACCGGAGCAAGGACAGGACAGATCGGAGACGGAAAAATATTTGTTCTCGACCTTCAGGATTGCGTTCGGATACGAACCGGAGAAAAAGGGATCTCCGCGATAGGGTAAAAGTCCCAGGAATTAGTAGCGGGGCAGGGTGGGGTCAATCTCGCGTGCCCAGGCGTCTATGCCGCCTTGCACGTTTTTGACCTTCTTGAAACCAAACCCTTTGAGGATTCTGACCGCCCGGGCGCTGCGTCCGCCCATCTTGCAGTGGACGTAAATTTCATCGGCGGTATCGAGCTCGTTTACCCGCGCGGGCAGGGTTCCTAAAGGAATGAGTTTGCTGTCGGCGAGGTGGACAATACTGTATTCTTCCGGTTCACGCACGTCCAGAACCGTCACTTTTTTTCCGCTGGCGTCTAATATATTTTTTAGCTCTTGAACGGTCACCTCTTCCATGGGTCCGGTTTCGGAAGCGGACTCTTGGCCTCGGCCAAGTCCACAGAACTGATCATAGTCTATCAGTTCACGGACAGTGGGATGGTCTCCGCAGACCGGGCAGTCCGGGTCCCGCTTGATTTTAACTTCACGGAAACGCATTTCCATGGCGTTGAATAACAAAAGTCTACCCACTAAAGATTCACCTTTCTCCAGGATGATCTTGATGGCTTCTGTGGCTTGCATCACTCCGATGATTCCGGGCAGAATCCCCAGAACGCCTCCTTCCGCGCAGGAAGGCACCATTCCGGGCGGCGGCGGTTCCGGATAAAGGCAGCGATAACAGGGTCCTTCCGGCGTTTTGAATACGGAGACCTGGCCGTCGAAACGGAATATGCTGCCGTAAATCAGAGGTTTCTTGGCGAATACGCAGGCGTCATTCACGAGGTAACGGGTCGGGAAATTGTCCGTACCGTCAATCACAAGATCGTACATTTTAAGAATGTCCAAGATGTTGTCGCTGGAAAGTTTCGTTGGGTACGCGTTTACGGTTGTCTCAGGATTGATCCCGGAGATGCGTTCCTTGGCCGAATCCACTTTGAGACGACCTACGTCCTCCGTTCTATGAATGATCTGCCTTTGTAAGTTGGAGAAATCCACGACGTCAAAATCCACAATTCCAAGAGTTCCCACACCCGCTGCGGAAAGGTAAAGACCCAGAGGCGATCCCAAACCGCCTGCTCCGATCAGGAGAATTTTTGCCTGAAGCAGTTTTTCCTGGCCGTCCACACCCACTTCGGGCATGATCAGGTGTCGGGAATATCTTTGAATTTGTTCGTTCGTCAATGGCATTTTATAGTCCTCAAACGATTATATTTTTAAGCTCTTCAATTCCATGAATAAAAAAATCCGGTTTTAGAGTTTCCAATTCTTCCTTCGGCCGATATCCGTATGTGGCCGCGCATGTCCAAATCCCCGCCGATTTACCGGCCTGAATGTCCGTTGTGCTGTCGCCAACCAAGAGAGATTGGTTGGGCGGGGTTTGCAGCGCCTCTAACGATTTTAGGATCGGTTCCGGATGCGGTTTTCTTTCTTGCGTGGATTCCGGGCCTAACACCACCTCAAAGCGGCCCCGAATCCCAAAATGAACCAACGTCTTTTCCACCATCTCGTAGGGTTTGTTGCTGACCACGGCCATTTTCTTGTCGCGGAAATAGTCCAGGGTTTCACGCACATGGGGATAAAGGGTGGTCTGATCCACATAGTGTTGGCGGTAGTGAGACTTAAAAATATCAATCGCAGAATTGAGGAAAGAGTCTTCACTACAGCCCGTAGCGCGCGTGAGAAGTGTACGCACACCGTCTCCGACTATCTTTTGAACCGTTTCCTTCGATAGGGGAGGATAGCGAACCTGTTCTAACGTGTAGTTTAGGGAAGCGGCAATATCCGCGCAAGAATCTACCAGCGTTCCATCCAGATCAAAGATCAGAGAGCGAACCTCGATCACATTATACCATATGGAACAGTTTCTGGGATGTTGGGTCTCCTACGAAACGCCAGTGCCAGGGTTCGTAACTGATACCCTGATCGTTCCCCCTGGGAAATGAGAGCTCAAAACCGTGCTGGGAGGCATTTTGTAGAAGCCAATGAGAGGATTTCGTGGACTCGAAAGACGGATCGTCGTCCGTCTCGGGTCGTTCCTCGTCCGCCAGATCGAAGACGTAACCGGTATGGTGCTCGGAAAATCCGGCAGGAGCGACCCAAAGGATCCCTTTTCCCGTCCCATGCCTTTTCTCCGCGTCTTGGAAGAGAAGTTCCTGCTCTTTAAAAGAGCGGTACGCGGACAAAATTAGAATCGAGATATTCTCTGACTTCGCCGATGCATGCAGTTTTTCAAAGGCCTGGAGGGCCGACCTGTGGCAGAAACAACGGGTATCGGGTTTACGGAGAAATATTTTTGGAATGGTCGCCAAGTCCTCAACTCTAGAGACGGAATAAGGTTTGTGCAGAACCATCTCTACTTTTCTCCGATCTGAATGGGGGTTGAGTTCTGCGGGAAAAACCGTTTCCCAAAAAAGTAAAAAGGGATTCCTAAAGAGACAATCAGAAGTCCCCAGAGGGAATCTTTAGGATGTTTGAGAATGGTGTTTAGGATGATCCAAAACATGCTCCCCGTAAATAGGAGAGGGAGGTACGGGTATCCGACCGTCCGATAGGTCTCCGTTCCTTGGTCCGAATGGTTGCGGGCACGGATCTTGAAGAGGCCGACCACGGTCATCATTTGGAAAAATATCGCTGGGACTGTGACGTAGTCTAAAAGTTGGTCAAAGGTTCCCGTAATCGCCAAAAAGGAAGCGAGAATCGCTTGCAGATAGATCGCTTTAGAGGGTGAAAAAAATATGGAGTGGACTTCTCCCATGGAGGCAGGAAAGAGTCCGTCCCGAGCCATGGCGTATTGGATTCTGGGAGAGGTCAAAATCGTCGCCGAGAGACATCCGAGAATCGAAAGGGCCACCAAACCTCCAATCGCGTTGCCGATCGTTTCTCCAAAGAAAATTTTGGAAGCGACCGTCACGATCTTCGTTTTGTTTTCCGGAGAATCCACAGGCAAGGCATAGATATAAAGCGAGGCCAGAAGGAGATAGACAATCGTCACTAAAAGTGTGCCCCGGAAGAGCGAGTGAGGAATCGTGATTCTCGGATTTTTCACCTCTCCGGCAACGTAAGAGGTGGCGTCCCATCCGGAGTAGGTGTAAAGAATCGGCACCATGGCCAGAGGGATTGCCACCCAAAGAGAGTTTGGCGCTTCGTTAGAAATTGCAAAATGGTGAAAGGATCCCTGTCCGGAGAAAAAGCCCGCTAGGATGAGAATGAATATCAGAAGAAGTTTTAAGACCATGAAACTGTCTTGAAGACCGGCTCCCCACTGAACTCCCAAAACGTTGATCAGTGAGATGGAAAAAATAAGGCCGACCGCGACAATTTTGGCGGTTATGGGATCCGCGATTCCCGCATATTTTGTGAACCCGATGGCCAAAAATGCGGCCGCGCCCGGCAGTGTCACCAGACTGGCGGAGAATCCGGAAAGAAATCCCCAGAAAGGGCCGAAGGATTCCCGCAAGTAAATGTAGTGGCCTCCGGCTCGCGGAAAACGGGTGCCCAGTTCGGCATAGGCGAGCGCTCCGGCCAAAGAAAGAATCCCGCCGATCACCCATGCCAGAAGGATCATTTGGGGATTGGGCAAAACGTTGGAGATTCTTCCGGCTGTGATGAATATCCCGATCCCAATCATGTTGCCTGCCACAAGCATGGTGCAGGAGAATGTTCCCAGAGCTTTTTTTAGTTCGGCCATGTTACCTCCGATGTTCCCAATCAGTGAGAGGAAGAGAGGGGTCTACTTGCAAATGATTGGATGAGATTCCCCGCTGGTGTTTGTAGAAGCCGACGGCGGCCACCATGGCTGCGTTGTCCGTGCTCAAAATCAAAGAAGGGAAATAGGCCCGAATCCCGGATTTGCGGGATTCGATATTAAATTTTTTTCTGAGTTCGGAGTTGGCCGATACGCCGCCGCCCACCGCTATTTTTTTTAGGCCATATCGTTTCGCCGCCAAAAAAGTCTTGTGAGTCAGAACATCCGTCACAGCCGACTGGAACGATGCGCAGATATCTTCAACATTGG
>JACPSV010000318.1 GCA_016193115.1 Elusimicrobiota bacterium | reverse complement strand
TGGCGGAACGGAAGAGACCACGACGGGAGTCATCCGTCTGCGCGCGATGGAGTCAGACAACGTGCTTGGGTATCCGATCATTTCCGTGAACGACGCCGACACGAAACATCTTTTCGATAACCGTTACGGCACGGGACAGTCCACGTTGGACGGGATCATTCGGGCAACCAACGTCCTCTTCTCCGGAAAAACAGTGGTCGTCGGCGGGTACGGTTGGTGCGGACGCGGAGTGGCGTCCCGGGCAAAAGGAATGGGCGCTCACACGATCGTCACGGAAGTGGATCCGACTAAAGCGTTGGAAGCGGCCATGGACGGTTTCTCCGTGATGGAGATGTCGGACGCCTGCGCCGTTGGAGACATTTTTATCACACTGACGGGAAATACCTCCGTGCTCAGGAAAGAACATTTTGAAAAAATGAAGGACGGGGCGATTATCTGTAATTCCGGGCATTTTAACGTGGAAATTGATATTCCCACTCTCAAAAAGATGAGCAAGTCGGTGAAGACCGTGCGCTCTTTTGTGGAAGAGTATCTCCTCAGGGACGGCCGCAAAATTTTCTTGCTGGCTGAAGGCAGGCTTGTGAACCTCGCGGCCGCCGAAGGGCACCCCGCCAGCGTAATGGACATGTCTTTTGCCAATCAGGCTTTATCGGCGGAATATCTTATGAAAGTCCACCGCTCTCAGGGAAACGGTTCTCTGGGAAAAAAAGTTTATCCTGTGCCTAAACAGATTGATCAGGAGATCGCGCGTCTCAAACTTAAAAGTATGAGTATCTCCATTGACCGTCTGACTCCGGAACAAGAAAAATATCTTGCAAGCTGGCAAGAAGGCACGTAATTACCCACTCTTCCTTCTCTTCACTCTTCTCGCTGCGGCTTCTGAAGCGATAGCTGTACCGCCTTTACCCGGAGTTCCTAAACCGGAGAAGCCGACCTGCCATGTAAACCCGGGCGCCCTTTTGGAACGGACAAATATCCAAGCGCTGTTCGCTCCCGGATTTGCGCCGCCCATCTCGGCAACCACCTACAAGGTTGCGATCTTGCGTATTGATTTTTCGGATAACACAATGACCAAGACCAAAGCTCAGACCGAAAGTCTTTTCACAAACCACAAAAACTTCTATCTGGAAAATTCGTACAACCTCGTGACCGTCACTGCAACCGTCACTAACGGCGGCGCAGGCGCTGAAGGTTCTTTTCGGATGCCCCAAACGCATAGTTACTACGCCAGTGGAATCAGCAGCAAGTATTCGGAGTTGGCTCTGGACGCCATCGCCGTGGCGACTACGGCAG
Source organism: Elusimicrobiota bacterium (assembly GCA_016193115.1). GTDB lineage: Bacteria > Elusimicrobiota > Elusimicrobia > 2-02-FULL-39-32 > 2-02-FULL-39-32 > JACPSV01. The sequence continues at coordinate 4,544 of JACPSV010000318.1, read as the reverse complement.
GTTTCAACTTTTCTTCCTACGACCATTTGATGATCTATCATGCGGGCGCAGGCGCTGAAACTACGTCTAACAGCAATATCTGGTCTGTCTATTTTTCCAATATTGCCGGCGGACCCGCGGCCAGCGGTAAGACGTTTCCCGGAGTGACTTTCGTTCCGGAAAGAGAGTCCGGAACGATTGATCCCCTGGGAGTGATTTGTCACGAGTATGGACACCAACTGGGACTGCCCGACCTTTACAACACGGGAACAAGTCCTTCCTCCAACGTCGTTGGAGTTTGGAGTTTGATGGATTACGGCATCTATCTGGGAGATCCCGTCGGTTCCAAACCAGCTCACATGGACCCTTGGAGCAAACAGTTTTTGGGTTTTTCTTCTCCGCAAACCATCTCTTTCACTCAGGAACTTTCAACCTCCATCACGCAGTCGGAAACAACCCGCAACGGTTTTTTCCGAATTCCGATTCCGGCTAGCGACGTGGGCGGCGAGAACGAATATTTTATGTTGGAATACCGTCGCACAGGCGGAGCCAGTTACGATACGGCTTTGCCGGGACAAGGACTCCTCATTTGGCATGTGGACGATTCCATCGCCTCTAACTCTACACGGCTCAACGCGAACAATATCAACGCCGATTCAACCCGGAAAGGCGTCGAACTGGTGGAAGCGGACAGTTCGGATCCTTCCACTAATCAAGGAGATGCGGGAGACCCCTGGCCGGGAACCGCCAACAACAGTCATTTCCAGTCTCCCAAATCAAACGCATACAACGGGAAAGATTCCGGTGTGGAGGTTTCCAACATATCCAGTCCCGGATCTTCTTCCATTTCCCTGCTCCTTAAAACACCCTTCAATAATCCAGCGATTGTCCGGAACACCACGCCGGGATCTGTCGTGATTACGGGAGGCGTCCAAGGGTACGCGAATCCTAACTTGGGGGAAGGCACCCTGTTTGGTATCCGACCATCCCAATCCGGCGCCGTGACACTTAAAATCTACACTCTAAACGGCGATCTGGTTTGGGAAACAAACAGTTCTGTCACGGCCGGATCGCAGACCGTATTGCGCTGGAACAGTCTCAACTCAGACGGGAACACGGTATCGTCGGGAATCTACATCGTTACGATTGAAGGCGGTGGGATTGAGACGAAAAGGATGGTTGCCATAGCAAGATGAGTCGGCTGGTGAATACCCCTTTAGCTATATCTATAGTTTTTGTTTGCTGCATGAGGAACTTACTTTTAGCGGCGGGGACGTCATCGGAGGGGGTGCTTTTGAAGGCGGCTAGCGCTAGCGCGGCGGGGATGGCGGAATCAGTTTCTTCTTTGAGCGCGGATATTGGCGGGATTGCGGCTCTGCATTACAATCCGGCGGCTCCCGCGTTTCTGCGCCACACGGAACTTTCTCTGATGGGACAAAGAGGGTTGATTGAGGATACGTTCACCTCCGCTTTTCTGGGCGTGCGCACGAATTGGGGAACTTATTCGGGAAACTTCTCCTACTATTCTCTGGGAAATATCGAGCTGATAGACTCTCTGGGACAGTCCCGAACCGTGAAGGCGGAAGAGGATCTTGTGTTCAACCTGAACTACTCTGAACATCTGTACGACAAGTATGCCACGGGGATCAGTCTCAAGATACTGCAGCACAAACTCGTGGAAAATTTAAGTTCGAATGCCATCGCCATGGATTTGGGTGCACAGGCCAAAATCCTGAACAAAATGATTTTGCTGGGCGTCTCCGCGCAAAACATAGGCAGCAAACTCACTTTCGTGGATATCAGCGAAGCCCTTCCGATCGTCGTTCGAGGGGGAATCGCTTATCACAAAACTGAACACGTGAAGGGATGGACCAGCATTCTCATCGGAATAGATTTTGTCCAAGAAATAAATCAGAGTTTGAAAGAATTTTTGGGGCTGGAAGTCTTTTGGAGCGATTTGATCGCCTTCCGATTGGGATACAAATTCGGTCAGGAAGCGGGCAAACTCAGCACGGGACTGGGGTTTGTAATGAACAATTTCCAGTTGGATTATGCCTTCACCGATGGAAGCGGGTTAGGGTCTTTACATTCCGCGTCCTTTAGTTACAAGTTCTGGATGGGAAGAACTGAAAGAAGAATTCGACAGAACCGTGCTACTCGAGAAGAGAGATAAAGTCCGGAATATCCTAGTTCTGACCCTACTCCTATCCGTCTGGGCAGGCGCCGCTCATTCTGTTCCGCCGCCTCCCGATGCGCCCATACCGGTCGTTCCCACTTGTCGAGTCAATTCTCAAGCGGCGCAGGCTCGCTTAGCGGCGGCGCGGGCTGCCCCTTTTTTCCAGGTTCCTCTTTCCCCAACCACCTCCTACGTTCTCGTCATTCGCGTGGACTACAGCGACCAAAACATGAGCAAATCAAAATCTCAGACTGAACAATTTATGGAAAACATGAAAAAATTTTACCTGGAGAATTCTTACGGCGTTCTCTCCATCAGCGCGACGGTCACTAACAGGACAACCGGCGGGAACGCCGGATCTCAAGGATCCTACCGCATGTCTTCGGCCTTATCCTCGTATGCTCAGGGCATCTGTTCTAATTTCAATGGAATCGTGAAAGATGCGGTGACGGCAGCCAACACTGATTACGATTTTTCCGATGCCCGACCCGACATAGTCGGGAACCAACCCTACAACCACATCATGGTTTACCATGCCGGCGTAGGCGCAGAGACCGCCAGCGATTCAGGTTGCCAAACGGACAATATCTGGTCTGTGTTCGCACCCACGGTTCCCGCGTCCTCCTCTCAGTCGGACGGGGTGCTCGTTCCTCTGGTTGCGGACGGCGTGATCTTTAGCGGCGCCACGATCGTTCCGGAAAGCGAGTTGCAGGGAATTGACCCTTTGGGAGTCATCTGCCATGAGTACGGACACCAACTGGGACTGCCCGACCTCTATAAAACCTCCGCTCAAAGCGTGGAGGGGAAATGGAGCTTGATGGACAGCGGGGTCTATACGGGTAGTCCCGCCGGATCGAATCCTTCCCATTTGGACGCCTGGTCGAAACAGTTTCTAGGATTTTTTTCGAACCCGCAGACTGTGACCGCTCAAGAGTCCGGAACGACGTTGACATTGGAACTGGCTCTCTCTTCCGCAAACGCATACGTCCGCGTGCCGATTTCCGGAGTGACAGGAGTGGACGGAAACAAAGAATATTTTCTGATTGAAAGGAGGGCGCGCGCTTCCGTCTCGGGAAAAAACTATGACGACGGTCTGCCTTTGGGTTCCCTCTTGGAAGGTACCCTCATCTGGCATGTGGATGATTCCATCGCTTCCGATCCGTCCCGCCTGGAAGCGAACAGTATCAACAACGGTTCTCCTAACTTTGGGGTGGATCTGGTGGAAGCCGGAGGCAGCGGGTCGGTCGCCACAACCACGGGTAAAGAGAGCGACCCTTTTCCGGGAAGCGAAAGCAAAACCATATTCGCAGCTCCCCATTCCAACAGTTTTAGCGGAGCGCAGTCGGGCATCACAGTCGCAGGTTTTTCCGGCAGTCAACTGGTCGTGAAAAAAGCGTTCTCCTCGGATTCCGTGGAGGTCACGCGAGCGATCAATTTCCCGAACCCGGGAGGACCCTCCTACTCTCAGAAATCAGGCGCTCCCGCGGGAACCGTCACCACCGTGGTTTTGAATACCAGCCGCGCCGCGCAAAAAGTGCAGCTCTCCCTGTACGACCTCTCCGGAGCGTTGGTGAGAGAAGTTTCTTCTTCCTTAATCAAAGCGAACGGAACCGCAATCGCAAACAGGAAGTTCGTCTATGAATATGATTGGGACGGCAAAAACGACGAGGGAGAAACCGCAGCCCCCGGCGTTTACCTATACCGTTTTAAGGTAGACGACTCCCTCACCGAAACCGGCAAACTAGTTCTGATTCGCTAGTAATTCCACGACTAGATTCCCGCTTTCGCGAGAATGACGGGGGAAATGTCCTAATCAATCTTTCTTAGGAAGTGGATGCCGGCGGCTAGGAAGACGAAATTGGCGATCCAGACGCCTAGGAAAGGGGGCATTCGCCGCGATTCTCCTAAGGCTTGGCCTAACGTGATAAAGATATAGTAACTCCCGAGTTTGACACTTGGGTTAGCGGTCTCCGATGAGAAGACTGTCAAAAAACGCTCGCAAGTGTCAAAGTCGGGAAATACTATGGAACTGCCTGGTCCAGAAGGAGAAAATCTAATTCATCCTCTGAAACTTTACGCATGGAAGTTAAAGTGGAGGGTGCGCCTGCGGTATTCTTCTGTTTGACGGAGATCTAATCCAAGGGTCTCTTTTGGAATCACAATCTCACCTCTATCTCCTCCAAGTTTTCCTTGGAAGAGTCCTCTAAACATTTTTAGCTCTTGCCCCTGAATTCTTAGCTCCTGTCCTTGCATGAATGTAACGATCCACTTGGCTATAGCGCCCCAGACTTGCGGCCTCTTTGTAAACACAGAGACAATCGTCACATCCTTCTTCTTCGCTTTTTTTACTGCGTCATCTGGAGTTCCTGCCGTAAAGAGCTCCATCCCT
>JACPSV010000271.1 GCA_016193115.1 Elusimicrobiota bacterium | reverse complement strand
TCAGAAAATATTCTCCTGTCCCGTTCATCTCGGGACCGTTGGGATTCTTTAAGAGTTGCTTGATTCCCCGGTCGTTTCCTGTGCCTGTCTCAACTTGGGGGAAGATCATGTTGGAGGAAGAAGAGGTTACCTGATAGGGAGTGACCCACCCCAAATAGTATTTGCACCAGGCGCTCATTTGGGAAGGGGTATCGCCCGCATAGGTGATTCCGTTCCAGCTTCCGTTGGCCATGACGTCCCACGTGCTGACTCCGGAGGCGGGACCGCTTCCGTCATAAAGGTCCGGCAACCCCAGATCGTGTCCCAATTCATGCACGATGATGCCGACCGTGGCTTGATGATTTCCGTGCAGTTCGCCGAACTGCGAGTAACCGCTGGGAAGTCCTCCCACGATGGTTCCATCTACGGTTGGAGGCGTGTAATAAAATATGGACCAGCGGTGTCCCCAAACGGATGGAGTTTGGAGAGAATACGCTCTTTCATATCCGGCAGGAATCGCCACTACGTGCAGCTCGCTTTCCACAAGTTGGCCATCGTGGTTACTATCGAAGGAAGCGAAATTGATCGCGGGGTCCGCGGCCAGAATGGCGTCTTTCACGATTTTTTGGTTATCCGAGCTAAAGTTGCTGCCCGTGTTGGGGTGATTGTACGGTAACGTGACAATCATGACGCCGTTATTGGCAATGCCGCTGGTCTCTTCCGCGGGTTGGAGTATCAGCTGATTATAGGAAATCTCGCTATAAAAACTTTTGACGCTGTTGGACGAGGCAAAAAATCTGCTGGCCCAATCCGATTCTGTGGTGGAGAGAGAACGGTCCGCGAATTGGATCAGGAGAACCAGTACTTTCTGAGTCCCCGTTTGCGGCGCGGCAGATTCCTGAATCGCAGGGACTTGCTGGATCCTGATTCTTTGGCCCAGTTCCTGAATGGCATTTTGCACGTCGCTTACGGAAGTTTTCCGTATACCAACAGGTGTATCTCTGCCCACAATTTTCCCCGTGGGTTGGAACCCCAGGGAATCCACCCGAACGTACTCGCAAAACTTTGTCTTTGTGTTATAGAAAACAGGATACTTATCTTCCGTTTCCAGCCAGTTCAGCCATTCGTCCCCTTGAATGCGGGTTTTAACCAGGGTTCCGTCCGGCTGTTCAATCACGATTGTGTCCGTATGAGCGGACACCGCAAAGAGAGAGGAGCGGAAGAGAAGGATACAAAACAATATCTGAACCAATCGTTTCATTGTCTCTGGTTTTAGGGTCATACAACGAGGTTGCCTACCCATTATATATCACTTGGGTAAAACTTTTCTCAAACTTTTTGTAAATGATATGTAACATTTTTTACCCTCTAAAATTGTTACAAAAATGTTACGGAAAGTTTGAGAAGAATTTTTAAATTATTCTTATACTATTCTGAGGTTTTTATTGTGTGAAAATGATGGATTTATGATGTATTTTTTTAATTGTAAGAGAAATGGTTTCGGGCTGAAATTTGGGTCGCTTTTTCTGGCAGGATCCCTGATTTTTCAGATTGTGGCGGCGCCGTTTGCCGAGTCCAGGATGCAGGGAATTGAACGGATACAGGAAGAAACGTCTCCCTTGCCTGCTCCTAATCTTTACCGTCCGATTCAATCCGAATACCAAGTTCATGTCCGAAAAGTTTTAACAGAGAG
>JACPSV010000270.1 GCA_016193115.1 Elusimicrobiota bacterium | reverse complement strand
TTTCGACACTGCTTGTAAACGAAAAATTGACATTTGAAGAATACTTGGACATAAGAAACTCATATATTGATAGAAACCTGTTCCTTTATTTATTTGAGATTTCTGCGCCTCGTGGTTTCGGTGATACATGGGCCTTAGGTCATTTAACTGAAATTGTCCCTGAGTTTAAACGACCCAACAAAAAACTTGATCCCACCTATAGGGGGGAATATGACTTATATTTAGATTGGATTGATGATAAAGGAAAAAATAACTATATTAAAATTGAAGTGAAAGCGTCCAGGGCGGTTGATCGAGAAAAACCTGATGAGCCTTTATACGTAAAAGCCTTAGCGGCGGATTCAAAACAACCTTTCTTGATGAATTTCCAACAGATTAAACCGCGGTGTTGCGATGTGTTTATTTGGATTGCGGTTTATCGAGACAAAATAAAGTATTGGGCAATCAATTCCAATCGTATTCAAGTCCATGAGGATTTTGTTCCTCAACATAGAAACGAAGGAACAGCAACAAGAAGCAAGAACTTTAAGAAGGACGATATTTATGAAGGGCAAGTAATGGTCACCAAAGACAATATTGGAAAATTTGGCGATTTCATTTGTAATTCCGCGCATCTTAAGACAAAGGTCATTCAGCAATACAAGATTCAAAATATTTGAAAAATTTCATGGAAACCAAGGTGACAACATTGAATAATCCTCTCATACTGGCTCTGGATGTGAGTGGGAAAGAAGCGAAAAAGGTTTTAGAAGAGCTGAGCTTAGGAATAGACATTTTTAAGATTGGGAGCCGCCTCTTTACGGAAGTGGGGCCGGACTGTGTGAGTTGGGTCAACAAGAGAGATAAGAAAGTTTTTCTCGATCTAAAGTTTCATGATATTCCTTTGACGGTAAGCGAATCCTGCAGGAACGCGGCGCGCATGGGCGTGTGGGGATTCACGATGCATGCTTCCGGAGGTTCCGCGATGATGCGTCAGGCCGCGGACGCCGTGAGGGACGAATCGGAGCGGCTGGGCGTTTCTAAACCGTATCTTTTTGCGGTGACGGTTCTCACCAGTTTTTCTGACGGCGATCTGAATGAAACCGGAGTTTCAGGTTCCGCTTTGGATCAAGTGCAGAGACTCGCGATTCTGGCTAAGCAGTGCGGAATGGACGGTGTGGTCGCTTCCGGGAACGAAATCGAGCCCATTCGAAAAGTGTGCGATGAAAATTTTTTGTTGGTTGTGCCCGGCATCCGCTTTGAATCCGATGGGAAGAAAGATGACCAAAAGAGAACAATCAGCCCGAAGGAAGCGATGCGTCTGGGAGCGAACTATCTGGTGGTGGGCCGCCCAATCCTAAACCAAAAAGACCGCCAGTCCGCCGCCCAAAAGATTTTGCAAGAGATACGTTAAGGGGATAAGGCGGTGCGAGAATGAACGAATCGGAGATCAAGAAATTTTTTCTGGATAAGGGAGCGATGTTGGAAGGACATTTCCAGCTTACGTCGGGACGACATTCCGACCTTTACCTGCAGTGCGCTTTGATTCTGCAGTATCCCGACCTTGCGGAAAAGTTAGGCGAATCTTTGGTGGCGCGGGTTCGGGAAGAAAACGCCGGTATCCCTGTGCGGGTGGACGCGGTTTGTTCCCCAGCGTTGGGAGGGATCGTGTTAGGGCACGTGGTGGCGCGCGCCATGCGTGCGCGGGCCATATTCGCGGAGAGGGAACCCGGCGCCGGCCTTTTAAGGTTAAGGCGAGGTTTTTCCATTCGGCCGGGCGAATCTATTCTGGCGGTGGAAGACGTGATCACAACGGGCGGCTCTTTGAGAGAGATCGTGACCCTGGTGAACAATTCCGGAGCTAAACTGATTGGCGTGGCGTCGGTGGCGGAACGGAGCGCGGTGCCCGTCCATTTCGGCACGACCAAGACCGTCCTTTTGAAAATTCCTTTGAAAGATTATTTGCCGACGGAATGCCCTCTCTGCCAAAAGGGAATCCCTTTAGTTAAGCCGGGCAGCCGTCCGGAAAAAGTGGACGCCGCGTGACGACGTACCGTCAGGCGGGCGTTTCGATTGACGCGGGGAACGATC
>JACPSV010000269.1 GCA_016193115.1 Elusimicrobiota bacterium | reverse complement strand
CTTTGAGAATTTTCTGATGATGAGCTTTCGGCGAATGTTCTTGGAAAGCCGTATGATCGAAAAGGTCACGTACGGTTTGATGAGGAGGTGCTGGAAACGTGTCCCGATCCATTGGGATGGCGCGCCAGCGCCTTACTCTATATTCGGAGTGTTTGGGTCTTGTTTGGGGTTGACCCTTTACCGAAAACGTAGTATACTCCTGATTAGTTAAACTATTTAGGAGATCGGTCTCAAATGGTAAAAGTTCAAAGATGGCTCAAGATGGAGCTTCCGCGTTATCAATCCGCGTTTTTGTGGGGACCGCGTAAAACCGGGAAATCTACCTATCTAAAACAGCATTTTCCTAAAAGTCTCGTTTTTGATTTTTTAAAATCGGATTTATTTTTAAATTTCACCAAGAATCCGGCTCTTTTAAGAGAACAACTGTCTGAGAAAAAAAAAGAGGCGCTTTCTTATCCCATTGTTTTAGATGAAGTTCAAAAAGTGCCTCAGTTGTTGGATGAGGTCCAATGGCTTATAGAAAACAAAAATATGCGCTTTATTCTGTGCGGTTCGAGCGCGCGAAAACTTAAACGAGGGCATGGAAACCTTTTGGGAGGCAGAGCCTGGAGGTATGAAATGTTTCCTCTCGTTTCTAAAGAATTAAAAGATTTAAACCTATTAAAAGCCTTAAACCAAGGAATGGTTCCATCCCATTATCTTCAACCTCAGGAAGAAGCTAAAAGATCCCTGGTCAGCTATGTGCAGGATTACTTAAAAGAAGAGGTATTTGCGGAGGGACTAGCCAGAAATATTCCCGCTTTTTCCAGATTCTTTGATTCCCTTGGGTATAGCCATGGGGAATTAACGAACTATTCCAATATCGCGCGCGATTGCGGCATTGACGCTAAAACTGTTAGAGAGTATTATCAAATTCTTATGGACACTCTTCTAGGAATCATGGTTGAACCTTTTAAAAGACGGCAATCCCGAGACGTCATTACGAAAGCTTCAAAGTTTTATCTTTTTGACGTTGGGGTCGCAGGCATTCTATCCAAGAGATTTATTCCCGAGGAAAGAGGGACTGAATTTGGCAAAGCCTTTGAACATTTCATCCTAATGGAATTACGAGCCTATTCCTCTTACAAAAACCGACTCTTTGAAATTCATTTTTGGCGCACTAAGTCGGGACAGGAAGTAGATTTTATATTAGGGAACGGGGAAATTGCCATAGAAGTGAAGGGGACAAATCGCGTAGACTCCACCGAACTCAGGGGACTGCAAAAATTTATGGAGGACTATCATCCCAAAAAAGCTATCATTGTCTGTAATGAGAAAGAACCCAGAAACCATCGTTCTATTCATATTATGCCCTGGAGAATTTTCCTTTCCAATCTCTGGGGAGACGCGATAATATAGATTTCTCATTTTCCAAAAGGTCACTATGGAAACTTTAACGAAAGAAACGAACTTTGCGGGGTTGAGCGTGGTCAGCTTTGAGAGCCGGAGAGCGTTCGAGATGCAGAGCCTGATTGAACGAAACGGCGGCAAGGCGTTGATCGCTCCCTCTTTGCGCGAAATCCCTTTTGAGTTGAACCGGGAAGCGGTGGAATTCGCAAAGAAAGTGCAGCAAGGGAAAGTGGATATCGTGATTTTAATGACGGGCGTGGGCACGCGCTTTCTGATGCAAGTGATCCGGAACGAAATTCCTCTGGAAAATTTCCTTAAATCTCTCTCTCAAACCGTGCTGGTTGCCCGAGGACCTAAACCGATCGCCGCTTTGAAAGAAGTGGGTCTGAACCCCACGATCGCAGCGCCGGAACCAAACACATGGAGAGAAGTTCTCGCCACTCTGGACCAAAAAGTTCCCCTCAAAGATAAAAAAGTGTTCGTGCAAGAGTACGGAATTCCTAACCGGGAATTTATCCAAGAGCTTAAAAAACGGGGCGCTCACGTCAGCCGCGTGCCGGTCTACCGTTGGGCGCTGCCGGAAGATCTGGCGCCCTTACGGAACGCCGTCATTTCCGTCGCCGAAGGAAAAAGCGATATCCTTTTGTTCACCAACGCCACCCAAATCTATCATTTCCTGCAGGTGGCCGCCGAAGAGGGGCTGGAAAGTTCTCTGCGGGAATCGTTGGGAAGAGTTGTGGTCGCTTCCATAGGACCCATTGTAACGGAAAATCTGCGGGAGTGCGGGTTCCCAACAGATTTTGAGTCCGGCCAATCGAAAATGGGTCTGTTCGTCAAAGAAGCAGCAGAAAAATGTCCCACGCTTCTGAAAGAAAAGAGAGAGAGTTGGGAACGGAACCGAGGGAAAATTTCCCTGAAATCCTATGAGATAAAACCGTATGACGTTCAATCCTGCGCGGAGAGTCCTTTTCTTAAGGCCTGCCGCTGCGAGCCCACGCCTCACACCCCCATCTGGATCATGCGCCAGGCGGGACGATACATGAAAGAGTACAGAGAGCTCCGGTCCCGCGTGGGGTTTCTGGAACTCTGCAAGAACAGCGATCTCGCCTGCGAAGTGACGGTCAGCGCTCAAGAGAAGTTGGGCGTGGACGCGGCCATTATTTTCTCCGATATCCTCCTGATCTTAGAGCCCATGGGGATAGGTCTTGAATTCACAAAAGGGGAAGGGCCGTCCATCTATCGGCCGGTTCGAACGGAAGATGACGTGGAACACGTCTCCATTGTCCAGCCGCAGGAATCCCTCTCGTTCGTTTTCGATGCGATTCGAAAAACCCGTTCCGCTCTCAAACCGAACGTTCCCCTCATAGGCCTTTGCGGCGCCCCTTTCACGGTCGCTTCCTATGTCGTGGAAGGAAAAGCCTCGGAAAACTATATTTTCACAAAGTGCCTGATGTACCAAAAACCGGAAGTCTGGCACGCTCTTCTGGATAAGATCACAACGAGTACGATCGAATTTGTCAAATGTCAGATTGAGGCCGGAGCCCAAGCGGTTCAGGTATTTGACAGTTGGGTGGGATGTCTCTCCCCCCACGACTATCGGATTTACGTTTTGCCTCACATGAAAAAACTTTTCTCGTCCCTCCCGCGCCACGCGCCTCTCATCCATTTCGGCACGGAAACAGCTTCCATTTTGGAGTTGATGCAAGAAGCCGGCGGATCGGTGATGGGTGTGGATTGGAGAACCGAATTAGATCAGGTGAGAAAACGATTGGGTCCTGTCGCCATCCAAGGAAACTTAGACCCTCTGGTTTTGCTTTCTGACTTAAAGACGATTCGCGCTCAGGTGAAAAGAATTCTGGATTCCATGCGAGGAGAACCGGGTCACATTTTTAACCTGGGTCATGGCGTGCTCCCGCAAACGCCCGTGGAGAATGTGAAGGCTCTGGTAGAAATGGTGCATGAGATGAGTTCTCGATGAATTATGATGCGGTTTTGTTGATGGCTTATGGGGGGCCGACGCGGTTGGAAGAAGTGCGTCCTTTCTTGGAAAATGCCACAAGAGGTCATTCTATTCCGCCGAAAAGAATCCAGACCGTTCGGGAACAGTATCAGGCGATCGGAGGATCTTCTCCTCTCAACGAAATTACGTTCCAACAAGCCAGAGCTTTGGAGACCCAATTACGGGCAAAAGGACGCCCTCTAAAAGTTTATGTCGGCATGCGAAACTGGAATCCGAGTTTGCAGGAAACACTTCAGAAAATGAGAAGGGACGGGATTCAAAAATCTCTTGGAATTATTTTGTCGCCATACAAATGCGAAGCAAGCTGGGATCGCTATATCGCCGCTGTGGAAGATGCGAGAAATAAAATAGGATCTGATTCCCCGGTGATTGATTTCGCAGACCCGTGGCAGGATCGTCCTTTGTTTCAGAGCGCCATTGAGGACAGAATCCGGAACCGGATTTCTGCGGACGTTCGGGAAACGTGTCACTGGATATTCACGGCGCACAGTATTCCCGTCTCGATGGACGAGAAATCCGGTTACTCTAAACAAATCCGGAAAACAGCGCAAATCTTGAGCGAACGGTTTTCAAAGAAAAACTGGAACGTCGCTTATACCAGCCGAAGCGGCAGGCCGCAGGATCCTTGGCTCGAACCGGATATCAATGACTTGTTGACGGAACTTTCCCGCCAAAAAGTGTCCTCGGTCTTAGTGATTCCCATTGGGTTTGTCGCGGATCACGTTGAAGTCCTGTACGATCTGGACATTCGCGCTAAGAAAAGGGCAGATGATCTGAATATTCAATTTTTCCGTGTGCCGACCGTGATGGATCATCCTTTCTTCATTCAAATGTTGGCAGAATTGGTCCTATGACTTCGTCCACTCCGCATATATCGGTGATCGGAGGAGGGATCAGCGGGTTGGCGGCGTGCCACCGGTTGTTGGAACTGAGCCGGGAAAAAAAGAGTCCCGTGCAAATCACTCTTTTCGAATCCTCTTGGAGGTTAGGCGGCGCCATTCAGTCCACACAAAGAGAGGAGGGTATTCTGGAACTGGGGCCGGACGCCGTTTTCATGGAAAAACCGTGGGCGTGGGATTTGAGTCAGAGAATCGGTTTGGAGAAAGAATGGATCGGAACGAATCCGGACTTGCGACTGAGTTTCATTGCGCGCAAAGGAAACCTCTATCCTCTGCCCGTAGGATTTTACCTGCTGGCGCCATCCCAATTCTGGCCGCTTCTGACCACCTCACTTTTCTCATGGAAAGGAAAATGGAGGATCCTGCGGGAAATTTTCGTGCCCGCAAAGAAAGAGTCCGGCGATGAAGGGTTTGGCTCCTTCGTAAGAAGAAGGTTTGGAGATGAACTGTGGGAGAGGGTAGCGCAGCCCCTGATCTCAGCTATCTATAGCGGCGACGCGCAAAACTTAAGTTTGGAAGCGACATTCCCAAAATTCTTGCAATGGGAAAAAGAATGCGGCAGCGTGATCCGGGGATTACAAAAGCAGAAGAGATCCCAAAGCCAGGCTCCTACCCAAGGACCGCGATATTCCCTTTTTTCCTCGTTTTCTACGGGACTGCAAAGAATCGTGGAAAAACTCACGGAAAAGATACCGTCCGATTCCATACTTATGGGAACAACGGTTCAAGAAATAGCAAAAACATCCGATCCGAAAAAGTTAAAGCTGGTGGGACCTCACTTTGAGATGGAAACGGACGCGGTTTGTCTGGCCTTGCCCGCAACGCAGTCAGCCCAGATTCTGCGCTCCTTTTCGCCCAACCTCTCTTCCGGCCTCAAAAAAATAGAATACAATTCCGTCCTCACGGTGAACCTCCTATTCAAAACGGAAGATGTCCGCAGACCCTTGAACGGTTTTGGGTTTGTGATTCCAGAATCCGAAAAAAAATGGATTCACGGCTGCACATTTTCCAGCGTCAAGTTTTTACAACATGGCCAAAAAGGGAAAGTGATCCTGCGCGCTTTTCTGGGAGGCAAAAACTACGAGAAATCGAAGACTCTAAACGACAAGAAACTGGCTGAACTCGCGCTTAAAGATTTGAAAGAATTGCTCGGGATTACCGCGCCGCCCTTGGTTTCCGTGGTTTGCCGGCACCCCAACTCGCTTCCTTATTACAAGGTAGGACATCTGGAGATCGTGAAAAGAATTGAAGAGGATTTGAAAAGCGTTCCCGCCATTGCTTTGGCAGGAAACGGTTTTAGAGGAATCGGGGTCCCGGACTGCATTCACAGCGGGGAAGAGGCCGCGGAAAGAATTTTCCGTTACCTGAAGGTATAAATTTCCATCCCATACAAGGTGACCAGACAAAAGACCAACGCTAGAAATGAGAATAATCTCCATATCCTTGGAGAAATTCGTTCCTGAAGGCCTTGAACAAACTCCGTCATCACAAAAACTTCCAGAGCGAAGGGCGGAAACCCCAGAAATCCCAATAGAGGCATCTCAAATATCTTTGCATCCGTAAAAAACCTGTCGGGCATAGGAAACGCGTAAACCCATTTTGCTCCCGCCTTAAAGTTCCACAGTTCCCACAAAAAACCGCAAACCAGACCCGCCCAAAGGATTTGCAGGGTGCGGTTCCAGTTTTTCTGTCTCCATTCCTGAAAAAGCGAGCGCTTCCTCCAAACCGAATTGATGGGATCCAAAAGAAAAAAGAATCCTCCCCAAATCAAAGGGAAAAAAATTTGCGGCCATGCCAAAGGCAGAATCAGCATCGCGACGCCCAGAGAAACCGAAATTCCCACGAACCAACCGGGCAATTCTGAGTCAAAGAAAAAGGAAAACTCGTTTCTCCTGCAAATGCCCCAATAGTCCAGAAGGTTAGAAACGATCAAAATGGCAGGCACGACCGTGCCAAACGCCGCAATCGTCAAGGGCCATCGAATCCAGATTTCCGCGGGCACGTTCACGTAATACCAGTTAGCCAGTCTTAGATTATACGCTTCAAATAGAAACCACAGAAAAGCGGAAAAGGGAACCAGGAAAGTGAAAAACCGGATGGGACGATCCACAAACAGAGATTCTCCCCCTTCCAAAAAAAGCCACGCATCCACAAACCCAATAAAAGAACCCCAGGCAAAAAGAAAATAATGCGTCCTAAATGGTTCGATCTTAAACAGGAGAAAAAGAGTAGAAGAAACAAATGTCAGAGGCGAAACAAACAGAAGGAACCGCGCAAAAATGGTTTTCATATCCAACTCTATTATATAATGACAGAGCATGAAAAGTATGGGACTTTTTTTGATTTTGTGGTTGGGCGTTCCCCATTTCCTTTGCGGGAGCGGGGACAACCCGATTCAAGCTCTGGAGAAGAGAGTGGTGGAACATACTCTCCGGAACGGGATGAAAGCGCTGATTTTGGAAAGACGTTCGGCGCCTTTGGTTTCCTTCGAGATGATGTACCGCGCCGGCGGGGTGGACGAAATTTCCGGAAGGACGGGGTTAGCTCATCTATTTGAACACATGATGTTCAAAGGTTCCAAAACGGTCGGCACAAAAGATTATGCCAAAGAAAAGCCTCTTTTGGATCAGATTGAAATGATCGCGCAAGAAACCAGAACAGAAGAAGGCAAAGGTAAAAGCGGCGATCAAAAAAAGATTCAGGATCTTAAATCACAAATGGAAAAACTTCAAAAAGAAGCGGCGCAGTGGGCGGTTCCGGAAGAATTTGATGAAATCTACCAAAAGGAAGGGGCGGAAGGACTGAACGCTTTTACAGGTAAAGACATGACGGGGTTTGTGGTGAGTTTGCCTTCCAATAAGTGGGAACTCTGGCCCATTCTGGAATCGGACCGCATGCGCAACCCTGTGCTCAGAGATTTCTATAAAGAACGGGACGTGGTCATGGAAGAGAGGCGGATGCGTTATGAGGATTCCCCGCAAGGCGTCTTGTGGGAAAACTTTATTTCCGCGGCTTATCGAGCGCATCCCTACTCTTTCCCTACCATCGGTTGGAGTTCCGATATCCAAAAACTGACAGGTCAAGACGCGGAAGAATTTTTTAAGAGTCACTATGCGCCCAACAACGCCGTGGTCGCCATAGTGGGAGATGTGGACGCCAATCAGGTGATCGAAAGGTTAGAAAGATATTTTGCGGAGATACCGCCCCAACCTCAACCGCCGCAGTTCATCACTCAAGAACCCTCGCAAGCCGGGGAAAGGCGACTCACGGTTCAATTTGAGTCGGAACCTTCTCTGCTCCTGGGTTTTCATAAACCCAACCCTCCGGACAGAGAAGATCTGGTCATGCTGGTGATTGCGCGGATATTGAGCGGAGGAAGGTCTTCCCGATTCCAAAAAAAGATCGTGCAGAAAGGGATCGCGGTCTCGGCCTGGGCGTCGAATGGGGAACCGGGGGAACGTTACCCCAACCTAATCGTTTTTGGCGGATCGCCACGCAAACCTCATGTCAATGAAGATTTGGAAAGCGCCATTGAAGAAGAGCTGGAAAAACTGAAATCCGAACCCGTTTCGGAAAAGGAATTGAAGAAGATCCAAAACGGTTTGGAGTCGGAGATGATTCATGAAATCGAATCCAATAAAGGGATCGCTTCCGGACTGGCTTACTATCAAACGGTTCTGGGAGATTGGAGATACCCTCTCAAAATTTTAGAGCAGATCCCTACCGTTACCCCGCAAGAAATTCAGCAAGCGGCCAAGAAATATTTTATAACAGGCAATAGGATAGTCGCTTTTCTAGAAAGGGAACTCCAATGAGAATTATTGAATGTTGCATAAGCAATGCAATAGATACCGCTCGTCCTGAGCTTGTCGAAGGACGAGAATTACCGACGGTGCTCCGCTCATGCTTCGACAAGCTCAGCATGAGCGGGGCTTTCTTTACTTTTGCAACACTCAATAAGTATGGCGTTCCTATCATTCTGCTGGCTTTTTCCGCTATGCTGGAAGCGCGTGCGCCGCAGGAGTTGAATTTTGAACCGCTCAAGTTCACGCCGCCGTCCATTGAAAGAAAAATGCTCGCCTCCGGCTCAACGCTGTATATCCTGCCGGACCACGATCTGCCCGTCCTAAAAATCACGGCTACACTCAAATGCGGAACGATGTTCGATCCTCCTCATCAAACAGGCCTGGCGTCTCTTTGCGGCACGCTGGTGCGCGCGGGCGGAACCGTTTCCCGAAAACCCGACGCGCTTGACGAAGAATTGGAAGGGATGGGAGCTTCCGTGGAGATCGGCGTGGACACGGAACTGACTAACATCTCTCTATTTGTGCTGAAGAAAGATTGGGAAAAGGGTGTGGAGATTCTGGCCGACGTCCTTAGGAACCCCGCTTTCGATAGAAAGAGATTCACAATTGAGAAACTAAAGATCATTGAATCAATCCGGCGCAGGAACGACGACCCGTACCAGATTGCCCGCAGAGAATTCAGAAAATTAGTCTATGGGCCGGACCACCCTTTGAGCCGAACCGTAGAGATACGGGAGATTAAAAAAATATCCCTTAAATCTCTGAAACAGTTCTACGCCCGCTATTTCAGGCCAAACAATCTGATGATCTCTATTTCCGGTGACTTTGAGACCGACACAATTGTAAAAAAACTGGAATCTGCGTTTCGAGAATGGAAACCATCTCCCATTCAATTTCCGGAGGTCCTCACCGTACAAAAAACGGTCCCCTCGGATTTGCCCCGAACGGTTGGCCTTGCGGAAAAATCCGTCAACCAATCTTCAATCATTGTCGGCCATCTCGGAATCAAACGGCATAACCCCGACCGGTTCGCTCTGGAAGTCATGAACGAAATCCTGGGAGGATCCTCTTTCACATCGCGCCTGTACAAAGACATCCGATCCCGTCAAGGGCTGGCCTATTGGATCGGGAGCTCTTTCTCAGAACCGTGGGACTACGGAACAATCGCCGCCGGCTGCCAAACCAAAAATCAGACAGTGGTCCTAACTATCCGTTCCATTTTGAAAGCCATGGAAGAGATCAGAAACGTTCGTGTCTCTGAAGAAGAGCTCAAAAACGCCAAAGACTCTATCATCAACTCTTTTGTGTTCCGTTACGCTTCCTCCCACTCAATTGTCGCGCAAAAGATGTCTTTAGACTATTTTGGATTCCCCCAAGACTATCTGGATACCTACATCGAAAAGATCGCGGCTGTGACCTCGGAAGACGTTCTGAAAACCGCGCAAAAGTATCTGCATCCTAAGAACCTGACGATTTTGGTAGTGGGACAAAAGAAAGATTTTGACGGTTCTCTAGATGAATTCGGCAACATCCGGGATCTAGATATCCGAATCGCTCAATGAGATGGGCCAATCATGAAAAGTCAGTACTTGCAAAATGATGTGATTGCGGCGATTGCCACTCCTCCCGGGAACGGGGCGATCGGAATACTCCGTCTTTCAGGACACAATTCCATACAAATCGCCTCTCCGTTTCTCTCTCTCCCCGAAGAAAAACCTCTAGACTCCTTACCCCCACAGAAACTCACGCGCGCTGTCCTACGCGGACCAAAGTCTCAAATTGATCATGCGCTTGTGGCCATTTTCCCTGCGCCGCACTCTTATACCGGGGAAGAAATGGTGGAGATATACTGTCACGGTGGATCACTGATATTGCAGCAGGCCTTAGAATTATTCCTCCAAAATGGCGCCCGCATTGCCGAACCGGGAGAATTTACGCAAAGAGCTTTCCTAAACGGGAAAATGGATTTGGCGCAAGCGGAATCGGTGGCCGATCTCATTCAAGCGCAAACGGAAATTTCCCGCCAAGCGGCGTTTTCCCAATTGGAAGGGAACCTATCCAAAACGATCCACTCCATCCGAAACCAGCTCTTAGAAACTCTAGCCCACATTGAAGTGGCGATTGACCATTCCGACGATCCTGCGAGCGGCATTGAAATTCAATCCGAAAAAATCCGCGAGATGTTGTCTCATGCCGACAAACAAATCCGGAAATTGATTCAAAGTTTTCAGTTCGGCCATCTTCTCAAAGAGGGAGCGCGAATCGCCATTGTGGGAAAACCTAATGTGGGTAAATCTTCCTTGCTAAACAAACTGCTCAAACGGGATCGCGCCATTGTGACCGTCTTCCCAGGCACGACACGGGACACATTAGAGGAAGGATTTGATCTTTTGGGTTTGCCTGCCCTCCTGATAGACACCGCCGGGATCCGAAACAAAACCAGCGATCTCGTGGAAGGGATTGGAATTGAGCGCACTCTCCGGACAATTCAATCAGCGGACGGGCTGATCGTCGTTCTGGACAGCAGTCAACCGATCTCCCAAGAAGACCAGAATGTGGCGGAACTGGCAAAAAACAAGAAGCAGGTCGTCGTGGCTTTGAACAAGAGCGATCTCGATCGTCAGATTGATTTAGAGAAGGTAACCCAATTCTTTTCCCCATTCCAGTCTCATCCGATCTCAGCATCTCAGGGCGATGGGATAGAGGAACTCTTGCGGCAACTCTACAGTCTTCTCCTCGCCTCACAAAATGGGAACGGAAATTCCCAGCCAGAAGTGATCGTAACCTCTGTCCGTCACAAAGATTGTCTTTTGCGCTGCGCCCAAAGTTTGGAGCGCGCCTCTTCCTTTTTCCAAGAAGAAATGCTAGAAGAATGTTTAGCCGTGGAGATTCGCGACGCCGTAGATTCTTTGGGTGAGATTGTGGGTGAAACCACCACGGAAGAGATATTGCAAACCATATTCTCCAAATTCTGTATCGGCAAATGAAACCCGCTAACCACCACGAGCACCCGTCCTTGAACCACTCTAAAACCGCGCTTAAAGTGGCCATCTATGCCACGGCCGCTATTTTTGTGGTGGAGCTGACCGGCGGGATCTGGACCCATTCCCTGGCGCTTTTGTCCGACACGGCTCACGTCTTTATGGATCTCTTAAGTTTTGTTCTTTCACTCCTGGCCATTCTCTTAGCGGAACGTCCCGTGTCCGACACGCGAACGTTCGGCTGGCACCGTCTGGAAGTTTTTGCCGCCATGACGAACGGTATCACCATTATTCTGATGGCGGCTCTCATATTTTTTCACGCGTGCGCGCGTCTCCTGAATCCGGTGCCCATCCTGAGCGCGGAGATGCTTGTGATTGCGCTCATCGGACTGATCGTCAATCTGATTGTGATTTGGAGACTCCATCCGCACCTCGGAAAAGACGTGAACATGAAAAGCGCTTACCTGCACGCTTTAGGAGACGCCGCGGCCAGCGTGGCCGTGGTGGGAGGCGGGATTCTGGTCTTCTGGACAGGAAACCAGAGAATAGACCCCATGGCCGCCATTCTGATCAGTTGCATCATCGTGGTCAGCGCCTTTAAGATATTGCGAGATTCCTTCCATATATTGATGGAAGGAGCGCCCAAAGGTCTGGACCGGAAAACGATTGTCCAAAGCATTGAAGAGATCGCGGGAGCCGAGAGCGTGAAAGATCTGCACATCTGGAACATCTGCTCTCACCTGTGCGCCCTGTCTCTGCATCTGAAAGTTGCGGATCCTCAGATGGTAAGACAGAAACAGTTGCTGGAAACCATCAATCTTCAGCTCCAACAGAAATTTTCTATTATCCATACCACCATTCAGATCGAATCGAATCAGTGGTAGTGAAGGGAGGTATCATCCATGAAGAAGAAATCCAAAACAGTGAAGAAAAAAAAGGCGGTTCGCAAGGCTAAAAAGAGACCGGCCGCAAAGAAGAAAACCGTTAAAAAAACAACAACTAAGAAATCAGGTAAAAAACCGGCGACAAAAGCAGCGGTCCCGGTGATTTCCCCTTCCCATATCCCGGCAGCAAATGAGTCCGTGCTTGGCGAAGTGGAAGACTTTTTCGGTCATATTGGAGTGATTGCTCTTACGCTCAAAGTTCCGTTGGTTTTGGGAGACACGATTCACGTGCGCGGACACACCACCGATCTCACACAAAAGGTTCAATCCATGCAAATTAACCGGAAACCCATTCAAAAAGCGAAAAAAGGAGATCCGGTCGGAATCAAAGTAGACGACAAATGCCGTAAAGGAGACGCCGTATTCCGAGTGAACGAATAAAATTCACCCACCGCCGCGCCATCCTCGCCTGGGCCTTCTATGATTTTGCCAATTCTGCTTTTGCAACCACGGTGCTGGCGGTCCTGTTCAATGTTTACTTCGTAAAAGTCATCTGCAAGGAAGGTGTTCCATTCTTTCGTACCATAATCCCGGGAGAATCGTTCTGGGCTTACAGTGTTTCTCTCTCCACATTTTTGGTCTTCCTGCTCGCTCCGCTCTTAGGAGCGATCGCGGACTTCTCTGGACTTAAAAAAAAGTTTCTCATCTTCTTCTGCATCTTAGGAGCAATCTGCACGGGATTTCTCTATTTCTGCGTGGAGGGAGACTACTGGCTGGCGGCGGCGCTCTTCATATTAGCGAACCTCGGGTTCAACGCCGGAAACGTCTTCTACAACGCTTTTTTGTGTGAACTGTCCACTCCTGAAACTGCAGGCAGGATATCAGGGTTGGGATGGGCGTTGGGATACCTGGGCGGCGGACTGCTTCTTCTATTCAACTTAATGCTCCTGAAAAATCCGTCTCTTTTCTCCGTTCCCGTCACAGACCACATTCCTGTCCGTCTTTGTATTCTTTCCGTCACATTTTGGTGGATCCTTTTTGCATTGCCGCTTTTCCTGTTTGTCCCAGAGAAGAGAGGCGCGCCTATCCCAATGACCGCTTTCCAGAAAATAGAAAAGGGAGTTCGGGACATTCTTCAGACTTTCTCAGAAATACGCGCTCACAAAGAAACATTCAAATTTCTGGTCAGTTACCTGATCTATAACGATGGCATAGAAACGGTGATACTGATGGCCTCCATATTTGGCGCCAAAGAGTTAGGCATGTCTCAAGAACAGGTGGTTCTCTGTTTTCTCATGATTCAAGCGGTCGCTTTTGTTGGCTCTTTACTTTTTGGAAGTTTGGCGGACAAGTGGAGCCACACATTCGCCATAAAACTGACATTGTGGACTTATTTATTTGTTTGTCTCTGGGCGTCTCGACTCCAAACCGTCTCAGAATTTTGGATTTTGGGCGCCGTGGTGGGACTGATATTGGGAGGCAGCCAATCCGCCAGCCGGTCTTTCTTATCTCTTCTCATTCCTCCTGAGAAAAACGCTCAATTCTTTGGGTTCTTCGGTCTCACGGGAAAACTTTCCAGCGCGATAGGTCCTCTCACATTCGGAATCCTGAGCCAGATATTTTCCCTGCGCGTCGCCGTGGTCAGTCTGTCCGTTTTTTTCGCCCTCGG
>JACPSV010000268.1 GCA_016193115.1 Elusimicrobiota bacterium | reverse complement strand
TATTTCTACGGCCGTGCAGGCGAGCAATCCGGAAGTCAGGTTTGCCCAAAAGAAGAAAATTCCGGTCATTCCCAGGATTGAAATGTTGGCGGAGTTAGCGCGCCTCAAATATACAATTGCGGTCGCTGGCACTCACGGTAAGACCACCACGACCTCCATGATCGCTTCCCTGCTTCAAGGCGCGGGGCTGGACCCCACGTTTGTGGTTGGCGGGAAACTGAACCACCTTCAAAGCGGCGCCCAGTTGGGGCACGGCGAGTTTTTGGTGGCGGAAGCGGACGAGTCGGACGGCTCTTTCTTAAAACTTTCGCCCACTTTGGCCGTCATCACCAACATTGATGACGATCATCTGGACTTTTACGGGACGATGCGGAACTTAAAAAAGTCTTTTATAGAATTTGGAAACAGCGTCCCTTTTTACGGTTGTACGATTGTTTGCGCTGAGGATGAAGGGGTACAGTCCATTCTGCCGGAATTGAAACGAAGAGTCGTTACCTACGGGTTCAGTCCGGAACAAGATTATTCCGCTCTCCGGATCAGTTTCAATGGCGGGACCCAGTACACTCTTCGGTCTCATGGCGCGGAGATGGGACGTATCCGAATGGACGTGGCTGGAAACCACAATCTGCTGAACTCTTTGGCTGCGTGCGCGTGCGGGATAGAATTGGGCATTCCGTTTGAGAAAATTGCCCCTTCTCTGGAGAAATTTCATTCCGTGGCGCGTCGTCTGGAAATCAAAGGACAGAGAAAGGGAACGACGTGGGTAGACGATTACGGGCATCATCCTACGGAGATCAAAGCGACGATTTCCGCGTTGCGCCAGAAGTTTCCGGGCAAGAAGGTGATTGTCCTTTTCCAGCCGCACCGATATTCGAGAACTCAAATACTCTTAAAGGAATTTGGCAAATCGTTTCCGGACGCGGACAAGGTTTTTTTGATGCCGATCTATCCTGCGGGCGAGAAACCGATCGCGGGGGTTTCATCCAAACATTTGGCCGCGGTCTTGAAGAAGAACGGCGTGAATACAGTTTTAATGAACGGAAGCCAGGGATCCTCTTTTTGGGAGGAACAGTTAGGGCCGGACACGGTCTTCTTAACTTTAGGAGCGGGAGACGTGTGGAAAGCCGGCCAACAGATTTTTGCGCCCGTCGACTAGCGGTTAGGTCACGGCCCTTTCAAGGCCGTAACACGGGTTCGACCCCCGTCGGGCGCGCCACCCTTTCTTGACATTTGTAGGGACAGCGCCCTATTTGTTGGAGCCAAGGGCGCTGTCCCTACTAGTTTTTATTCCGCCTCTCTCTTGAATTTTTTACCCTTATGTATTACAATTGGTATGTAATGTAAACATGGAACTAATCATTGCTGATGCGACCCCGCTGATTCTATTGGCGAAGCT
>JACPSV010000267.1 GCA_016193115.1 Elusimicrobiota bacterium | reverse complement strand
TATTACGGAATGGGTCAACTCGAACGCTTGATAGCATCAATCTACAATATCCTTTACAGACTTGTCAATCCCCAATCGCGGAAAAGGGACAGAAAAGAATATAATAAAAAAATATCAATAGACTACTTGACAACATTTTTGCGATTTGTTAAACTTCTTGCAGTTCATAGAAATTTGAGTCGGGCGGTTCTTTAAAATTAAGCGTGATTGAAATCGCGGAGAGGCTGGCGGGGTTAAAATAATGTCTTCTATTCTTTCCTTAAAAAGCCAAGTTTCATTGACTCCAATAAAATCCTCCCTGCACGCGTCAAACAGCTTAATCGAAATCGAAACGGCGGCCTCAAACCAAAAATGTTTAGATGGGCGTTGCAAAACGTTTTTTAGAAAGTGAATCGTTATACGATTACAAATTCTGTTACGGAGGAAGCCATGGATTTATCTATCAATCAAACTAACACTGCAGGAACCGGCAAGAACGGTCTTGCAAAGTACCAAACGGGAGGAATAAGAATGAAGCGATCGTTCGTGTCCACTGCGCTCCGCAATGTTGGATTAGCCCTTGCAACCTTTGGGTTTGTTGCCGCTATTTTCCTGGCGTTCACAAGCAAAGCACAAGCTCTCTCGATCTCGGTAGGAACTCCCACCGTAGTGAGCGGAGTCACCATTGACGCGTGGACCTATTTGCCGGCCAGCGACAACCGTATTCATGTCTATTATTCCACATCCAATTCCACGATCTTCACAATCATGCTGGCTTCCAACAACGTGAGCGGTGGTTACAGTTTCACTCCCCTGAGCACGGGCGCAGTCGCAAACAAGCCGTACTACATGGTGGCCGCCTCCTCCGGCACAAACGAAACGGCGCACTTGTTTTGGTACGATTCCTCTTCCACGACAATCAATTATCTTATAGGAAACACAGCTCTCCAGAGCCCTCAATTTCTTTTAGGCGGTAACAAGGTCACGATGACAGGGATGCACGCGAACGATTTCAACAGCGGCGTTCTCTTGACTTATTCTTCCAAGACGGCTATCAATACCTATAATCTTGTTGCGGCCTCCGTCACGTTTGGAGCTACGTCCGATACGGCGGGGTCCTTTGTGAACGTTGTTTCCACAAATCAAGGAAACGTCAGCGGCGGAAATTTTGCTTCCTTCACGGACAGCGTGGGTGCGCGTCACGGGATTGTCTATTTTGATAACACGGACTCCGCATTGAAAATAGTCTATATCAATGGCGGTTCGGTTCAGGAAGGGACACGGGAAGTTCTGGATAGCGGAAGCATCTCCAATATCTTTGTTTCGGAGGACTCTAGTTCAAATGCGACCCGACTGGTTTATACGCACTCTTCCGTAGGGGTCAAATTTGCTATTCGGCGAAGAAATGTGTCCAACTGCTGGTATGTGCAGAAGATTGATGACGGAAGCGCAGCCACACTGACCAACAACATGACTGTTTCCTATATAAAGAGCGGCAACCTTTGGACAGCGTTTGGTCAATCGGGAATATTTTTTGATGATTTCAGCGAATACATTATTAACCGGCAGCGTGGTCTCGCCAACTTGACAACCGGGGCAACCAAAGGTGGTATCACCGACAACAGCTTTTCTGGCGGTGGGAGACCCCGCGGCGTTTTCCAGACAGCCAACGGTTTAGCGACGATCAATTTTAATACGGTGCAAGGGGACGTTTATGATTCTCATCCTGCGCCGAAAGATTTTATCTACAGCGCTGCGGTGCGTGTAAATGTTAAAAACGGTGGTTCGGGAGCGGCAGCGAAGGATGACAATCCGGCCTGCTTAACCGGTGAATCAATTGGAGTCACCTACCATGCGTACTTGGCTTCAGGCGCTACCAACGTTGAAATTTCTGTTTCCTCAGGAACCGTAGGCAGCTCTCCATGGACATTTATATTGGAAGACAGTACTTCCGTCGTAGTCAGTACTGCGACGACGGGTAGTTTTTCTAGTTCAGCTTTCTGTGCCACGTTTGTCGGTATCTCTTCCCCCACGTTTACGAGCACGGGCAGCGCCGTGTCACAGACGGGCGTTTCTGCGGGCGCGAACGATCCGTTCATTCTGGGTTCTTCTGCCACGTCAGTGACTTGGGGATCTAAGGTCAATAGCGAATCTACGTTTACGTTCACGAGCCGGAATATAATTATGTCGGATCGGTTCTCTAACGCGGGTTCCTTTAGGTTTGTTCCTCAAACCGCTAAAGGCACTGCCCCTAGTTTCTCGGCTTCTACAGGAACTTCTACTGAATTTGGTACCAGCGGTCACATAGCCGTTAGAACTTTCACTCAATCTGGGGATAGAGGAAAAACAGTGGGCGGCGCCATGTCTCAGTTCAAAGGCATTTTTTCTTCCACGGGATCCGACTTGCCCAAATGGTACACGATTGTTTACACCACGATGGTGGCAGGTCAGGCGATGCAGGGTTATAAGACCGACGCTTTGGTGTTACAACCCCTGAAAGCAGAAGTTTTGAATACGCTTTCGAACGGGCTTGCCAATGTGCCTGTCAACACTTCAACGGGGACTTCGTT
>JACPSV010000005.1 GCA_016193115.1 Elusimicrobiota bacterium | reverse complement strand
CTTTCCCGGAACCTTAAAAGGGAAGATCTGGTAGAACTCCTGGAAGAGAGTCTGGCTTACAGGTTGGGACGGATAGGGTACAGTGAATTCTATGATGGGTTGAAGGAACGATGCGGGAAGACAGGGATGGTTCTTACTCCGGAGATGGAACGCTATATTGGTTACATCACATTGGTAGAAGGAATTGATAGAGAGAATCTCTTCAAAGAACTGAAATCTTTGGAAGATGAGGCGTGGAGAATGAGGGGGATTCCCATTTCGTCATTCCCGCGAAAGCGGGAATCTAGTCGCGGAATATCTTCTCTGGATTCCCGCTTTCGCGGGAATGACGAAGAGGGGAACGGGAATGACGAAATGAATATCCCCTTAATTCAGATGGATAGGGATTATAAGTTGTTGGTGAAGGCGTTAGATTTTAAGTTGAGTCCGGATGAATGGGAAGAGTATGGGGGAAGGGAGAAAGCAATTGGGGAAATGGTAAAAGGATCGGTAGCGGAATCGCTCTTGAAGAATGTCTCTCGGTTCAACCAGTTGTCCCACCAACGGAACCGGATATTTGTGGAGAAACTATATAAGAGGATGGAAGAGAAGAAGACAAACGTTTCTGTCTTGATTGCGGGGGGATACCACAGCCAGGGGGTGGAGGAGAAACTTAAACAGAAGGGAATCTCCTACATCACGATTCGTCCCAGGATGGAAATGAGCGAGATCAAAGATGGATACCACCCTCTCGCGGTTTTCAAGAGAACCAAGATTCCGTTAGAAGAATTGTTCCTGCCGGAAAAAGTGAGTTTAGCGCAGTCCGGCCTATTGGGCAGCGGGTTCGGCAGGGGGAATCTGGTAAAAGTCGCAGAAGGAATGCGAAAAGCGTTTGCTCCCGCCGTGGGCGAATGTAGACACAATAAAGGACCGGGAAAGTGGGTGGATAGAGACCTCTATTATAAGGAAGAGGAAACGCAAATGGGGCATCTAGGGGTAGCGGTTTCTAAAGCGCCTACGGATTCCGTCAAGGGAGCGTTAAAACGGGCAGGCGTTAAAGTTCCATCCGGGGCTCAAATCATTGCCCTTTGGGACGAAAAGACCCAGAAATATAAAGAATCTGTAGTGGTATGGAAAGACAGGGCGCTCATCAAAATTTTGGCGGCTCTTCCTTTCAGGACAGCAAAATTTGCCGCCCCGCTATTAAAACATTTAGGAGTTGAGTTTGTCCAAACCGTAGCCGCTTGTGTTCTTCCGGACGGACAGGGATCGGTGAGCGATGTAACTTTTTCAAGTATGGAACCTTCACATCTACCTACTCATTCTCTTCCCAAATATAGTTCGAGAAGTCTGGGTCTGGCGATAGAGAATGCTTTTTTTGATGAAG
>JACPSV010000004.1 GCA_016193115.1 Elusimicrobiota bacterium | reverse complement strand
GGATCCGGACTGTTTTCCCATCTTGTCGTACGTGATATTGGAGTTGAGTTTGGTGACCTCAATGTTCCCCACATATATTTTTTCTCGGAACCCTTTGAGTTGTCCTCTTTCGTTGTACCCTTCCTGATCGCCGTAGGAAGACCAGTCTTTTAAGCTCTTCACCTTATCGGGCGTGATCTCCGACTCAAAGTATCCTATCATCAACCTTTTATCGTTGTAGACAATGTTGGATCGTACCCTCTCGATGACTCGGCCTTTCCCGTCCGTCAACTTCTCGTTGTACCCCAACTGGTCGCCAATTTTGGTGTAGGTGATGTTGGTTCTGTCCATGATCTGCAAATTGCCGAAAGAGTCCGTCATGGTCTGACGGTAACTGGTCATCTGCCCGTACTGGTTATACTGGACGTTAGACATCTCCGTGGTGGTCACAAACCCTAAGAAATCCGTGCGGGTAGTTTTGTTGTAGGTGAGTTCTCCATACTGGTTATACTGCGCGTCACTCCATCTTTCCGTGCTCACCCCGCCGCTCGGATCCTGCACGGTTTGAGTGTATCCGACCATTAGATACTTACTGTTAGATTTGTCCGAATCCCCTTTCCAAGACGGGTTCTGCGCGTATTGGGCGTCTCCCCAATGGCGGCTGGTTTTGTTGCCAAAGGAGTCCACGCTGGTCTCGTCATAGCCAATCAAGTTATCGTTCCCATCGTATTGCCCGTTGGTCCAGAGTTTGTCCGTCTTGTTCCCAAACTGGTCAATCTGCTCTTCTTTATAGTTTGTCACGCGGCTTTTGTCATCATACTTCATCTCGCTGCGGACGATGGAGCTCACGTTCCCCAGAGTGTCAATCCTGTTCTCTTCAAACCCCGTGATCTGCTGTTTGGCTTCTGTATCTTTGCCTGCGAAGTAAACGGAATCCGGCGTGTAGGTGATATTCTTCCTTTGCACCATATTGATGTTTCCTTGCGCGTCGGTATCGTCCGTGATATAAGAAGTCATCAAACGTTTGCTGTTGTAGGTCATGGCGGTGGTGTTGCGCATGGTTACGTTCCCGCGTGCGTCTATCACCCGCTCATTCAACACGCGGGTGGTCAACCCGTCTTTTGAGAAAACCTGTTTACCGTCGTTATACAGGATATAGTTGGCTTCCGTGCCCGCGGCCACGTCTTTCTGGGACAGGGACCGCACTCGGGCGATTTCGCCCTGAATCCCGCGCATGGCTTCCATATTTTGGAAGAACTGTTCCGGCGTTTGGGGACCTCCGCTCTTGCCGCCGTACTGTTCGGGTTGTTGGAGTCCGCGGTTCTTCAAAAGTTCTTGGGGCGTTTCGATTCTTTCCAACTGCGCTTTCTCCCTTTCCAACATTTTCTCCGGGCTCATGTATCCAGACCGGTCTCGGTTTTCGCGCAGCCGGTCGCTGCAAGGAAGCGATCTAAACACCACTTGGTTCACTTGCAGGAGCGCTCTGCACTTTAATTGCAGATCATGGAAGAAGTTGGGGACAGCGCCGTGCGGCATGGCCATCATCACGTTCTGCGCGAAAGCAATTTGTGTCGTGAAATAAAGGATCGCCATCGTCAAAGAGAACGCCCGCTTACAATACTGCAGAGATGGAAGGATATCCAGAAGAACACTCAGGGGCGGTGTGTACGGCAAAGGACGAAAGAACATATTTCGTAACATTCTCCACACTTTCTTCCCCGTCATTCTGAGCCTCCGCGCAGCGGAGGCGAAGAATCTACTGTTTTTTAATAACGTCCCTTTCATTCTAATCATTTTCTATCCTAATATGATTTATCGCAACTATCCTGCCACCCAAATTCCCACCTAAATAACTCATTTTTCCCCCAAGAATGTAATTTCTACTCATTTCTATGGAATTCCCCCATGCCCCTTTCCCATTCCTGTAAACGTTTTCATGAATTAAGGGGACGCCATACTTAATTCCAATACCGTCGAGAATGGATTCCGACTTTTGCCGGAATGGCGAGGAGGAATTAAGTATGGTGTCCCCTTAATTCCCATAACAGGACAATTTTGATCTAATTTGGTGGTCATTCCGTTGCTCCAACATTCTTGCGAGTCACCATTTGGGGAGGTGTTGAAATGCCGATTCTATCCATGACGTCCGAGTACGCTCTTTTAGCGATGATTTATATCGCCTGCAAAAACGATTCCAAAAGCGGCGGACGAAAAGCGATTGTGACCGTGGACCAAATTTCCAAAGGGACGGGGATCCCCTCTAATTTTCTGTCAAAAATCATGAACCAGCTTTCCAAATCCAATCTGATCCATTCTTCCCGCGGTTGCCGGGGAGGATATTGCTTGTCACGATCCTCATCAGAAATCAATGCCATGGAAGTGATCGAAGCCGTGGAAGGAGAAATGAAGATGACCCAATGCCTCGTGGACAGGCGGTCATGTCCCGTGGTCACGATTTGCCCCTATTTTTCCATGTGGGGAGAAGTCCAGGTGGCGATTCAAAGCGTTGTAAAGAAATATTCCCTGCACTCCATGGCTGTCTGCCTCCGGGGACTCCCCGAAGAAGAAAAATATTACGCCGGCCTAAGGCAACGCTTTTCCCGCGCTTAAGGGACAGCGCCCTTAGGGCGCTGTCCCTTATACACCTAGGGCGGACATTTCTACTTTGCCTTGACACCTGTCCCTTATACACCTTGACAAAATTTTTCTTAACCACTATAATGACCTCGTTGCTGAAGAAAATTTCAGCTCGTGTCATTGTTAAAGTAAGTTAACTCTTAAGGAGGACACACTAGAATGGGCGACACAAACAAGATAGCAAGCAAGCTAAGATTTGTTTTCCAAATCTTTGCGTGGATATCCGCAGTGTTGGGACTCGTCTTTTTCGCAATTATATTGATCGGCGGCGGCACGCCGGAAGCTCCCAGAGCAACTTCTGTTTTGGCTCTTGTTTTGGGCTTCTTTTATCTCGTCTTCTTCTACCTGGTTTC
>JACPSV010000070.1 GCA_016193115.1 Elusimicrobiota bacterium | reverse complement strand
GAGCAAGAGCATGCGTATTTGGGATATTGGACTTTCACACTTCTATGGAACCAATCGTGAACCAAGGTTTGTGTTTGATTCTAAATCTGATCATTCAGCATTAACGCCGCGCTATGATCTTATTCATCAATCGGGTCTAGATGCTCAAGCCACCTGGGGACAATGGTTATGGAAGTTAGAGATGATCCGTCGTGAGAGCCACTATCAAACCTTTCTGGCATTGACGGGAGGGTTTGAATACACTCTTTCCAACCTATTGAGTTCGGGGTTCGACTGGGGTATCATCGCTGAATATCTCTATGATGTTCGTGGAAATGAAACTTCAAACCCATTTGAGGACGATGTCATGTTAGGATCGCGACTGGGTTTTAACGATACGCAGAGTACGGAGGCCTTGATTGGTATCATCTTTGATCGGAGTAGTTCTTCAAAATTTTTAAATTTAGAAGCATCACGACGTTTAGGAACGAAGTGGAAACTGAGTTTAGAAGCCCGGGTTTTTTCTTCAATATCAGAAAAAGATTTATTATTTAGTTATCGAAGAGATGACACTATCCAGTTGAAACTTGCCAGATATTTTAAATGATGGATCGGTTCTCCTCGCCTCTGAATCCTGTTGTCCAATAAAGGTGCGTTAAACGCTTACGAATTAGCTGATTTTATCGGTTACAAAAATTCTCTGCTTGTCAAAGAAAAATCTATTTTATATGATGGGAATTTTACAAGGGGATGTGGTGTAGCCTGGTCTAACACGTCAGCCTGTCAAGCTGAAGATCACGGGTTCAAATCCCGTCATCCCCGCCAGATTTTTGAAGGAAACTCAATCGTGCATAAAATAACTGTTTTCAGCGTTTTGTCTCTTTCCCTTTTGGCTTTGGGATGCGGGTCCAAAGAAAAAGTCTATAAGATCGCTATTGCGGTGCCTTTGACGGGAGATATTGCCGCGATGGGACAGGGAATGAAACGGGGCGCGGAACTTGCCGTAGAGGAAGCGAACGCCTCCGGCCGGTTCCAGCGAAAGATCGAGTTGCGGCCGTTCGATGACCGGGCAGATCCTAAAGAAGCGGTGAATGTCGCTAACCAGATTGTCTCCGACCCCAGTATCGCCGCCATTGTCGGACATCTCAATTCCGGATGTTCCATACCGGCCGCTCAGGTTTACGCTAAGAACAATCTGTTGATGATCACCCCCGCGGCCACAAACCCTAAGTTGACTTTGCAACAGTTGGAGCCCTCCTGGAAATGGGTGAAAAATGTTTTCCGCGTGAACACAACCGATGACGTGCAAGGGCAGTTCGCGGCCAATTATTGCCTACAAAGTCTAAAGATTCAATCCGTGGCCATTATTCACGATAAGACGCCCTACGGACAAGGACTTGCCGAAGAGTTCCAAAAAGAGTTTGAAACAAAAGGCGGTGGAGTTCTCTCCTTTGACGGTATCGCCATCGGAGACAAGGATTTCAAAGCCCTGCTGACGCGCATCAAGTCCCTGAACCCCCAGACTATCTATTTTGGCGGCATCTATAATGAAGGCGGCCTGATCGTTAAACAGGCCCGGGAGTTGGGTCTTAAAGCCACCTTTGTTTCCGGAGACGCCTTGCAAACTTCAGAATATTTCAAAGTCGCCGGGTCCGCGGCGGAAGGGTCTTACATCACAAACGTGGGAGTTCCCCCTCAAAAAATTCCGGAAGCCAAATCGTTCCTGGAAAAGTATTCTGCCCGGTTCCCGCAACCCGATCTACAACCCTACGACCATTACACCTACGAAGCCGCTAAAATCGCTCTGGATGTTTTGGAAAAAGCGGGAATACAAGGCGATTCCATAGACAAACTGCGGATGATTGAAACCATGAAAAATCTTAAATTTAACGGGGTTCTGGGAACGACAGAGTTCGATGAGAAAGGGGACACAAAAAACAAAGCGATAACCGTCTATCTTGTGAAAGGAAACAATTTCGTTCCACTCAATTGAACCGTGGTTAATTTAGTGGTGATTGGCGGCGGGCCCGCCGGCGAAACTGCGGCGCGGGTGGCCGCAAAAAGAAAAGCAACCGTTTCCCTGATTGAAAAAGACTCTCTCGGCGGCCTTTGCCTGAACCGGGGCTGTATTCCTTCCAAAACGCTTCTCTCCGCAGGAAAAAAAATAGCGGAAATGCGGCGTTCCTCCGTGCTAAAGCCTCTCCTGAATGAAACCGGATCCGTCCAAGATGTTTGGAGCGAAATGATTAAAGAAAAGAACCGGGTGGTTCAGAAAATAAGGCTCAGTTTGGAAAAATTAGTTAAAGCGGGCGGGATTCAGATTCTCAGCGCTCAAGCCTCCTTCTTGGATGGACATCGTTTACGGGTCTCGAATCGGGATAAGAAAGAAGAGATTTCCTTTGAGAAAGCGATCGTAGCGGTGGGCTCTGTTCCCGTGTTTCCGCCCCCCCTCGACGCCTTGCAAGCCAAACTTTTGGATAGCGACAAGATATTGGAACTGGAAAAAGTTCCAAAAAGTATGATCATTCTGGGCGGCGGAGCGGTGGGATGCGAGTTCGCATGCCTCTTTAACGCTCTGGGCGCGCGGATCACAATTCTGGAAAAAACAAATGATCTCTTGCCGGGCGAAGATCCGCTCATCGTGCAAACTCTGAGAAAATCGTTGGAAAAAAGAGGTGTTCAAGTGATCCCTTCCGTTACGGTTCAGAAAGCGGAAGAAAAGGGCGGATCCTGGGAAATAACGTGCTCGAACAATACCGTGCTGCACGCGGAGTTCGTTTTGGTCTGCGCGGGCAGAAAACCCAATTTTGGTTCACTCAACCTGGAAAAAGCGAACGTAGAGTGTTCCTCCCGCGGTATTCAGGTGAATTCCCGGTTGCAAACCACCCATCCGGACATCTATGCGGTTGGAGACGTCAACGGACTCTCGCTCTTGGCTCATGCCGGCAGCGCTCAGGGTGAGATTGCCGCTTTGAACGCTTTGGGCGAGGAGACAGAGTATGACGGATCTCTCGTTCCCCGCTGTCTCTACACGTGGCCGGAAGTCGCTTCTG
>JACPSV010000265.1 GCA_016193115.1 Elusimicrobiota bacterium | reverse complement strand
ATTCCTTCCCTGTCCAGAACCGTCCCAACGTCGTGCGGGTGAGCTCCTTCCAGAACGAACGAGACCGCTCCGGCCCTTTCTTGAGGGGTTCCCACGATTTTGAGTTTCGGTATTTTCGAAAGAGTGTCCGCCAGGGTTTCAATCAGTTCCTTCTCATGTTGCGCAATATTTTTTAAACCAATTGTATTTAAGTATCGAATGGCAACTCCCAGCCCAATGGTTCCGGCAACGTTGGGTGTGCCCGCCTCAAATTTGTAAGGGAGGGCGTTATAGGTTGTCTTTTCAAAAGTGACGGAACGGATCATGTCCCCCCCGCTCTGATATGGAGACATTTTTTCCAAGAGAGATTCTTTTCCGTAGAGTACGCCAATACCGGTTGGAGCATACAGTTTATGTCCCGAAAAAAGGTAGAAGTCGCAGTCTAATGCCTGCACGTCCACCTCAATATGAGGCGCCGCTTGAGCCCCGTCAACCAAAACGGGAACATTTCGGTCATGCGCGATTTCAATTATTTTTTGAACGGGATTGACGGTTCCTAAAGCGTTCGATACATGGGTGACGGCCACCAACCGTGTTTGGGAATGGATCAGATTTTCGTACTGATCCAAGAGCAGTTCGCCGTTGTCTCCAATCGGAATTACTCTTAACTTTGCGCCGGTTTCCTCGCACAAAATCTGCCAAGGGACAATGTTAGAATGGTGTTCCAGTGTGGAGATTATAATTTCATCTCCCTCGTGAACTTTTTGTCTGCCAAAACTTTGCGCCACGAGGTTGACTGCTTCCGTCGCTCCGCGTACAAAAATGATCTCTCTGGGATTCGAAGCATGCACGAATTCCTGAACTGTTTTGCGCGCTTCTTCGTACCTCTGCGTCGCTTGTTCACTCAGGGTATGCACGCCCCGATGGATATTGGAATTGATCTGAGCATAATAATCTTGAATCGCCTGGATCACGACTTGAGGTTTTTGTGTGGTGGCGGCGTTGTCCAGATAGACCAGTGGATGGCCATGGATTTTGGTTTTCAGAATTGGAAAATCTTCCCGGATCTTCCGAACATCAAAAAGGGGTTTGGCAAGAACACGATTAAACGGATGGCTGCTCATGTTTTGCCGCCGGGCAATCCCAGATGAGAGAGACCCTCAAAGATAGTTTGGTGCAAATTGTGACGCAGAGTTTCGATGGGAATTTTATCAATGATCTCGCTGGCAAAAGCGAGGATCAGGAGACGTTTGGCTTCCTCTTCCCCAATCCCCCGCGAGCGCAGATAAAACAACATGTCCGCGTCCATCCGGCCGATCGTAGCGCCGTGTTTGCACTTAACGTCATTGGCGAAAATTTTAAGTTCGGGTTTAGAGTGGATCACGCCTTCATCCGAAAGTAGAAGGTTCTTGTTAGATTGGATGGCGTCTGTTTTTTGCGCGTTGGGACGGACAATGATCCTGCCGTTAAAGACCGCGCGCGATTGACCGTCCAAAATACCTTTATAAAGTTCACGGCTCGTTCCGTGCGGTTGAAGGTGATCAATGAGGGTTTGGTTATCCACGTGTTGGCGCGTTCCGGCCTTATAAAGTCCGTTCAAGGCGCAGAAAGCTCCTTCTCCGTCCAGGGCGATCTGCAGTTCGTTGCGCGCCATTTGACCGCCCAACGAGATCAGGTGCGAGGTAAATTCGCTGTCCCGATTTTGCCGCACGGTCAGGCGTCCCATGTGAACGGCGTTCAGGTTTTCTATTTGGACCTTGCAATGATGAGCACGGCTATTCTCTCCGACAGAAATTTCCGTCACGGCGTTCGTGAGATATTTTTCCCTGTTGGCGCCAATATAACTCTCGATGATGTTCGCTGTGCAGTTTCTGCCGATGGAAACGAGAACTCGGGGATACGTGACCGAAGGCCTTTTTTGATTCGCGGTCAAAAAAAGAAGATGAATGGGCATTTCCAAAACCGTATTGTCCGGCAGATCAATCAGAGCCCCATCCTGGAAGAATGCGGTATTTAGGGCCGAGAAAGCGTTGTTTGGGTCCCTATCAATCTGAGCCAGTTTATTTTCGATGAGATCAGGATTGGATTTAAGCGCCGAATAAAAATCCTCTACCCGGACAGGAGTCTTACGGAGCGCGTCCAAATTCCCGGAAAGTTCCGGAGCAAAATAACCGTTCAGGAAAACGAGACGGATAGAGTTCGGAATCTGGAGGAATATGGGTTTCCAGGCTGAGAAAAGTGAGAGATCGGACGGCAGATTTTCCGCAATTTGAAAAGTAGTCTGGAAAATGGGATCCAAATTCGTGAACTTCCAGTCTTCCTGTTTGGGCGTTGGGTAGCCCAACTCTTTAAATCTGGAGAGGCTTGAGTTTTTAAGATTTTGCAGCCAAGGGAAATTCATGGCCCAGTTTTCCGGGCTAGATTGAGAAAATAGTGGGTAGGGATCTATTTTCTTGAGAATCATGTTCCCACCATCCCGCTATATCCTTCCCGTTCCAATTCCAGCGCCAGCTCTTTGCCTCCGGATTTCGTGATTTGCCCGTTGTAAAGCACGTGCACAAAGTCCGGTTCCACATAATCTAAAAGTCTCTGATAGTGTGTGACCAGCAGGATGGACCGCTCTGGACTGCGCATGGAGTTAATTCCGCCGGCCACGATTTTTAAGGCATCTATATCCAGTCCGGAGTCTGTTTCATCCAGAATCGCAAGCTGTGGCTCTAAAACCACCATCTGCAAAATTTCGTTCCTTTTCTTTTCACCTCCCGAAAAACCTTCGTTCACGGGCCGGTTGAGGAGATTTTCGTCCATTTTAACTAATTTTGCTTTCTCTTTTAGGTAGGCAAGAAAATCCATCGCGTCCATCTCTTCCAGCCCTTTCCGTTTTCGGATAGCGTTCAAAGCCGCCTTTAGAAAATAATTGTTGGTGACGCCCGGGATTTCGATCGGGTACTGAAACGCCAGGAAAACTCCCTCTGTCGCGCGTTCTTCCGGGGACATTTTCAGTAAAGGTTTTCCGTTATAAAGCGCTTCACCGCCGGACGGAGTCAAACCGTCCCGTCCGGCCAGGAGATGCGCCAACGTGCTTTTGCCGGATCCGTTGGGCCCCATGATGGCGTGCACTTCCCCTGCTCCAATATGCAGGTTAATGCCCCGCAAAATCTGTTTTTCTCCGACTTTAACTTGTAAATTTTTTATCTGAAGCATGGGATTCTTATGTGAGAACAGTTTCGAGTTATCCGACGCTGCCTTCCAGACTGACGGACAGAAGTTTTTGAGCTTCGACCGCAAACTCCATAGGCAGTTCTTTGAAGACTTGTTTGCAGAAACCGTTGACGATCAGGTTGACGGCGTCTTCCGGAGCGAGACCGCGTTGACGGCAATAAAAGAGCTGATCTTCCCCGATTTTCGTGGTGGAGGCTTCATGTTCGACTTGGGAGGATGTGTTGTTGACGCTTAAATAGGGAAACGTGTGGGCTCCGCAAAGGTCTCCCATCAATAGGGAATCGCACTGGGAATAGTTCCGTGCTCCCTGAGCTTCTTTCTGGATCACGACTGCTCCGCGGTAACTGT
>JACPSV010000314.1 GCA_016193115.1 Elusimicrobiota bacterium | reverse complement strand
TCGACCCCCCTCAGCTCCACGTTTTTGTATTCTGCTAGGAAAGGAGAGCCGTGTCCTATATCATATTAGCCAGAAAGTACCGTCCGCAAAAGTTCTGTGATCTAACGGGTCAGGAAACGATCTCTAAAATTTTGCAGGCCGCCGTGGAACAGGGGCGCATCGCGCCGGCCTACCTCTTTTCCGGTCCTCGAGGGACGGGGAAGACCACGACTGCCCGCATATTCGCAAAATCTCTCAACTGCCGGCAGAACAAAGAGAATCAGAAACCAGAGCCGTGCGACCAGTGCTCTTCCTGTCAGGAAATCGTGAGAGGCTCTTCTCTGGACGTTTTGGAGTTGGACGCCGCCAGTCACACTCAGGTGGAGAAAATCCGCGAGGTCATCATCAATTCTGTGGCTTTTGCGCCTGTCCGCGACCGCTACAAAATCTTCATCATTGACGAAGTCCACATGCTCTCCCACCACAGTTTTAACGCCCTCTTAAAGACTTTGGAAGAACCGCCGCCTCACGTGGTTTTCATTCTGGCGACGACCGAATACCATAAGATACCGGTCACAATTCTTTCGCGCTGCCAGAAGTTCCGGTTCCTGCCTTTAACGCAGGCGCAGGTTTTTGCGGCGTTAACCAAAATAGCGCGATTGGAAAACATTTCAATCTCGGAAGACGCCGTCGCACTTTTGACAAAATCTGCGGCAGGTTCCATGCGGGACGCGCTTTCTCTCTTGGACCAGATGATCTCTCATTTACCCGCTAAAAAAGATTCCGCCGACACAAAAAGTTATTCCCCAATTGAAAGGTCTCAAGTAGAAACCGTTCTTGGAACCGGCCAGGAACAGTTCCTCACCCAATTTCTCCAGAGGGTGGCGGCCAAGGATGCTAAGAGCGTTTTGGAACTGATCGGAGATTTAAGAAAGGAAGGGCAGGACATTTCCTACTTTTTGAAAGAGGTGAGAGAATCCTACCGGCAGATGTTGATTGAGAAGTGTGGTTATAGGGAGACTGATTTGTTGCCCAGCGGTCCTAAACTGCCCGCAGACCGGTTTTCTCTGGAGCAGATATTGCGCGCAATCCAAATTTTGACTAAATGCGCGGAACAAATGCGTTGGAACGATTTGCCGCATATTGTTTTTGAGTGCGCTGCGGTTCGTTTGTGCCAGGAAACAGTGGATGTTCAGGACATGATCACGAGATTAAAGAAACTGGAAGGATCTTTGGGGAACCATCCTATCGCGCAAGCCCCTACAGTAGAGAAGAACCCCGTGGATTCTGAAGTTGTAAAGAAGGCGGCTTCGGCTTCGCCTCAGAATGGTTCGGATGGGGTGGATGGCAACCTTGGCTGGAAGAATGTCTTGGCGGCCTTGCAGGAAACTAAACCCTTCTTGTTTCAGGCGGTTGAGAAAGCAGTTGCGCGCTGGGAGAACGGCGTTTTGGAATTGGCTTTTTATAAGCCATTTTTGTTTTCTTCAGCCAAAAAGAGTGTGAGTACCCTAGAGAATCTCCTCTCTGAAGCGATGAAGAAAAAGGTTTCCGTGAGACTGAAATTGGATGAGTCCTCGCGGACGGTCAGGGATCAGAAGGATTCCGGCAAAAGTGGCGAAGTCGGCGAAGAGAGCGGTTTGGGTGAGGAAACTACGGCTCTGCCAACCGATGAGGAAGAAAGCTCCTCCGCTTTTTCGGATGATTTTCTAGAGCCGGCGGGCCAAGACAAAAAGAAGGAGAATGTCCACATCGAAGATGAGGGTCTTCAGAAGATCTTACAATTCTTTCCCGGAGAGGTCCGTAAAGTCGTTCCCAGTCCATCTGCTTCTAATCTTAAACCATGATTCGCAGACCGGAAACCTTAGAGAAGCTCTTAGAGATATTTAGGTCTTTTCCCGCCGTGGGACCCAAGATGTCGGAACGGATTGCCTTCTATCTTTTGAGGTCGGGTGAAGATAAAATCAAAGAAGTTCTTAAAACAATCGAAGAGGCGTATTATAAGGTTCGTCCTTGTTCCATATGCGGTTATTGGGATGATATTTCCCCCTGCAGGATCTGTCAGGATAGTGACCGCGACCAGTCCCTTCTTTGCGTGGTGGAGAGCCCTCAGGACCTTGTAGCAATGAGCCGGGTTAAGAACTTTAGAGGTCTGTACCACGTGTTGGGAGGAGCGCTCTCTCCTTTAGAAGGGGTCGGTCCGAAAGATCTCAGGATTGATCTTCTCCTGAAACGGTTGGAAGAGGGACATTTTAGAGAGGTGCTTTTGGCCTTAAACCCTGACATCGAAGGGGAAACGACGGTCCAATATCTAGTCCAACAAATCCAATTTATTTCCAAAAAGTTAAACGAAAAAAGTTCAAACGGGAACCGTTCTGAGATTAAGGTCACGCGTTTGGCTCAAGGGCTGCCGGCAGGGGGAGAACTGGAATATATGGATGAAACCACCCTTCTGCGCGCGTTCGATGGCAGGAAATCACTCATTGCCGAGGATTCTCCTCAATTGACAAGCCAGAAATAGCTGTGCTATAATGACAAACTGAGTTGGCGTCATGCCTGATCGTGGTTCTCACATGGAGTTGGAACGAGTTTGGCGTTCATCTAACCCGCTTTTAGTTCCCTCATGGACATTTTTGAAACTGTCAGCTATTTTTGTGGTCAGATCTACACTGTTTTTAGGCGTTTCTAGTATGGGAGGCAATTATGGAAAGTAAAGTTGGGTCACAGGCTCTGCGTAAGGCAACCGTTTGGATTGGCGGAGCCGCAGGGGACGGGATCGCTTCAGTCGCAGAAACATTAGCCAAGGCTTGCGCGCGGGCAGGACTTTACGCCTATGCCTATAATTCCTATCAGTCGCTCATTCGCGGCGGTCACGTTTACATGCAGATCCGAATCGGACACAAAAAGGTCTGGAGTCAGGGGGACTATTCCGATTTTCTCATCGCCCTTAACCTGGATACGGTCCAGCGCCATGCCAAAGATATCTCTGCCGGCGGCGCGATCATCTACAATAAAGAGAAGATCAAGGTAGACCCCACTCTCCTTAAACCTGGGG
>JACPSV010000313.1 GCA_016193115.1 Elusimicrobiota bacterium | reverse complement strand
GCGAAGCACTCTCCTCCTTTAGGACTCTCGTCCTTTAGGGAATGACGGAGGGAAAGGAATGTTTTACAACAGCTTTAGATTTGGAATTGGTCGCCGAGGTAGATGCGGCGGGCTTCGGGACTGTCTAGGAGAGTTTGGGCGTTTCCTTCCAGTAGGACTTTTCCCTGGTGGATAATATAGGCGCGGTCAATGATCTTCAACGTGTCGCGGACGTTGTGGTCTGTGATCAGAATCCCGAGACCCCGCGCTTTGAGTTGATTCAAAAGGCCTTGCAGGTCGCTCACGGTGATTGGGTCAATTCCAACGAAAGGTTCGTCCAAAAGCAGGAATTTGGGTTCGTTCAAGAGAGCCCGGCAAATTTCCAGCCGCCTCTTCTCTCCTCCGGAAAGCGTTCCGGCAATCTGTTTGCGTCTTTCGTTCAGACCCAGCTCATTCAAGAGTTTATCTTCTTTCTCTTTCCTTTCCGCGGGAGTCAAAGGGAGGATTTCTAAAATGATTCTTAAATTGTCTTCCACGTTCAGTCTGCGAAATATGGAGGGTTCTTGAGGGAGGTACCCGATTCCGAGGCGAGCTCTCTGATACATGGCGATTTGGGAGATCTCTTTTTGGTCTAAATCTATCCTGCCGGATTCCGGCCCCACCATTCCCACGACCATGTAGAATGTGGTTGTTTTTCCCGCGCCATTCGGGCCCAGAAGTCCCACGATTTCCCCGGAAGAGACGGAGAGGGATATACCGTCTACGACGGTTCTGTGACCGTAACTTTTTTTTAGATTTTC
The DNA here is from genome assembly GCA_016193115.1 of Elusimicrobiota bacterium. GTDB lineage: Bacteria > Elusimicrobiota > Elusimicrobia > 2-02-FULL-39-32 > 2-02-FULL-39-32 > JACPSV01. The sequence continues at coordinate 6,957 of JACPSV010000313.1, read as the reverse complement.
AACTTTCAGGATCATCGGTTGTGGGGTTTAAGATAGATGAGTCCTTGGACGTCTCCGTCAAAACGAATCTCTTTTTTTTCGGTCCAGGCCTCAATGTTGTTGGCGCTGATTTGGGTTTGGTGTTCCGATTCCTGAACGTTAAATTCAGGTCTTTTCCCTTTGGCTTCCAGTTTTCGTTCCCTGTTGGAATACAGGATTTCGTCGGCCTTCAAAGTGCTGCTGGTTTGGTGGACGAGCACGTTTCCCTGAGCGGCAAGCTCTTCGTCCTGAATGTTAAACTTAATTTTTTCTGCGGTGAGCGTAATGACTGAAGGTTCCGGAAACTTCCGTTTCCAGATCGCTTTGGGATCTCCCGCAAGTTCTCCCCGTTTCTCCTTTTCATAATATTTGGCGAATTGGGAGAAAGATTCCACCTCGTCTTTGGATTCCATCTCGTAGGAGATAAAGACGTTCCCACGCGCTTCTATGATCTCCCCCTTTTCCGTGGAGATCGTTTCGTCCGCCTTGATCTTCAGAGGGCCTCGCAATGTCGTTTCTGTGTCAACGGAGTTCGAGGGCGTCTCGGAATGGGCTGACCCGATCTGTAGGGATACCAAAACGGCGGTAATCAGGAAACCTGTCCGTAGCGAGCCGTTCTTCATTTATTTAGGACTGTCTTGGGGTAGAGGGCGGCTTGGTGACGGAAAATTTTTATTGTAGAAAGGTCCGGACTCGCTTCCAGTCCTTCCCCGATGAGAATGGAGTCGCGGCGCACAATTTTAATGGGCGATTCGGTTTTGATCTTCTGTTGAGGAGTTGAATACAGAAGTTGTTCCGTAAAGAGCGTGGTGCCGTCTTCCGAGCGTACGGTCACACCGCCCCACGCGGTCAAGTCATGGGTGTCCAGATTCACTTCCCCGTTAGGAGCGGTGAGGCGAGCCGCCTGGGTGAGGTTCTTTTTAACTTCTGTCAGAGACTGGTTTTTTTGAGCGGTAGAAGAGTTCATAAATTGAATGGCGATCTGATCGAGAATCGCTTTCCGTTTTTTGTTGAAGATTTGGGCGTTTTCGGAGTTGAGGATCCAGACAGGGACCCCGCTTGCCGTCTCCGTAATCGTGAATTTCTCGATCCATTGGTCTGGCTTTTCCGTGAGAGGGCCGGAAGGGACTTTGGGAGAACAGGCGGAAAAAAAGCAGGAGATTGCGATCAGGAAAAGAGAAAAACGAGCGAGGGTTTTTTTCCATTCTCCTTGGGCCTGGATCAAAATTTCAATCACTTCCCGCACGACCCCTTTCCCGGCAGAGGTTTTGGTTTGGTAATGGCAATTTTCTTTCAGTATTTCCGGAGATTCGGGTGGACAGACGGCAAGTCCCACCCTTTTAAGAACGGGAAGATCCACCAGATCATCTCCGATGTAAGCAATCTCTGAAGGGGAAACTCCGATTCCTTGAGCGCATTCCTCCAACTTTTTCCACTTGTCTTCGCACTTTTGAAATAGAAAGTCCACGCCGATGTCTCGTGCCCGGGTCTCGACTTGTTTGGATTCTCTGGCTGTGATCCAGGCTAGTTTTAACCCAATCTGGGAGTGGCGCAGGAGAGCAAAACCCATGCGGTCTTTCACGCTCCAAATCTTCACCTCTTCGCTGGAATCGAGAATGATGATTTCCCCGCCCGTCAGGACGCCGTCCACGTCCATGGCCAGCAGTTTAATACGTTTGGCTTTATCTAAAATTGTTTTTTTCAAGTTAGGCGATGCCTTCCGCTAAGAGGTCTCTTTCATCCAGGATGCCTACGGGTTTCCCGGTTTCGTCCACTACGGGCAGATTATCAAATCCAAAGGTTTGTATCAACTGAAGCGCTTCGTAGGCTGTTTTTTCCGGGGAGATAGTCTTGGGATTTTTGGTCATCAACTCTTTTAAGGGGCGGTCCAGAATGTTTCCCTTCTTTTGCAGATGACGGCGCAAATCTCCATCCGTAAAGAAACCAACCAATTTTCCCCGATGGTCTACCACGTGCGTGGCTCCCATGCGGGTTCGGCTCATTTCCAGAAGCGCCTCTTGAACGCGAGAGTCCCAACTCACGACAGGATTGCCCTTGCCCACGTGCATCAGGTCCTTCACTTTGAATGACAGTTTCTTCCCAATCGAGCCGCCGGGATGGAGGCGGGCAAAGTCGGACGGTTTGAAACCTTTCTTCTCCATCAAGCAGATGGCCAAAGCGTCGCCGATCGCCAGCATAGCGGTGGTTGAGGCCGTAGGTGTCAGGTTCATGGGACAGGCTTCTTTTTTGACCGCAGAACAAATCACAAAGTCCGCCGATTTGGCCAGCCGCGACTTTCTCTGGGAAGTGATCGCAACCAAAACCAATTTTCTTTCTTTCAGGACGGGTAATATCTTTTGAATCTCTTCCGTCTCTCCGGAAGCGGAAAGAACAATCAGACCGTCGGCGGGTTGCAGCATTCCCAAATCTCCATGCAGCCCTTCGGTGGGATGCAAAAAAATCGCGGGAGTTCCCGTAGAAGAAAGCGTGGCCGCTATCTTCCTTCCCACCAGACCGGACTTGCCAATGCCCATCACCACAATCTGGCCGCCCCGTTGAGTAAGAGCGTGGAGCGTTTCCACAACTTGGACGAAGGAACGGTCCAAGTTCCCAATTTGGTCTTTCACCGCCTGAGATTCCAGTTGAAGAACGGATCGGGCCGTTCTCAGAACGGAGGAAATTATTTGTGAATGTTTTGAGATTTTTTTAGCCACGGCGTCACTTCGGGTGGAATTTGGCGCAAGTAGGGTCCCAGAAACCAGTTGAGGAGAAAGAAAAGAAATATCAGTCCCAGGTAAATAAACCCTAACGTTTTAGCGTGCCATTTCCATGTGGGAGACCACATGGGTTGGATCATCAATATGGAACCGCACTTTTTGCAGTTCTTGGCCGTATCCTTGTTATCGGTTTTGCAGGCGGGGCATTTCATCGCGATTGTTTTCCTTTCACCAGACGGTCAACAGAGATCAGGGTCTGAAGCATTTTTTTAAGATCAGCCAGTTTCACGCTGTTAGGCCCGTCGGACAAAGCCTTGTCCGGGTTTGGATGCACTTCCATAAAGAGGCCGGCCACTCCGATTGCCGTTGCCGCTTTCGCCAAAGGTTCCACGAACCGCCGGTCCCCGCCGGAAACGTTTTTTCCTCCGCCGGGGAACTGCGTGGAATGGGTCGCGTCGAATATCACGGGGAATCCGCTCCTCTTCATGATTTCCAGAGAGCGCATGTCCACCACCAGATTGTTGTACCCAAAAAATGTGCCCCTTTCCGTGAGAAGGATTTTCCGGTTTCCGGTCGCCAAAACTTTCTGGAGAACGTTTTCCATTTCCCACGGGGAAAGAAACTGTCCCTTTTTAATGTTCACGGCTTTCCCTGTCCGTGCGCAGGCGGTCACCAAATCCGTTTGCCGGCAGAGGAACGCCGGGATTTGCAGGACGTCGGCCACTTGGGCGGCTTCTTCTGCTTCCTGAGGGAGATGAACGTCCGTTAAAATAGAAAGAGAAAGCGCGTGTTTAAGTTCGGACAAAAGTCTCAATCCTTCTTTCTTTCCCAATCCACGATAGGATTTGAACGAGGTGCGGTTGGCTTTGTCATAGGAACACTTAAATAAGAGCTGGACATTCAGTTCATGACAAATTTTTTTGATCTGGGTCGCCACATGCCAAAGATGACTTCTGGATTCCATGATGCACGGTCCCGCGATCAGAGTGAAAGGAATCTGGTTCCCAACCCGCATCGTCCCGATCGAAACTGTCTTTGAATTTGCGGGAGTGTTACCGGGCATACTGAAGGGCAGCTTTCACGAACTCTCGAAAGAGTGGGTGTGGTTCCAACGGTCTGGATTTCAGTTCCGGATGAAACTGTACGGCCACAAACCAAGGGTGAGACTTGAATTCAATGATCTCGGTCAGTTTCTTTGGCGCATACTCGCCCGCGATCAGGAGACCCGCATCCAGAAGTTTTTTTCGAAACTGGTTGTTCAGCTCGTAGCGGTGACGGTGCCGTTCCAGAACGGTTTCTCGTTTGTAGGCGCGGTAAGCGAGGGAGTTGGTTTTGAGTTTGCAGGGGTACACGCCCAAACGCATGGTTCCACCCAAATCCTTCACTTTTTTTTGTTCCGGCAGAATGTCAATCACGGGGTAGGGGGTGTTGGGGTCAAACTCCGTGGAGTGAGCGCCTTTCAGTTGGCAGAGGTTCCGGGCGATTTCGATGACCGCGCATTGCATGCCCAAACAGATCCCCAGAAAAGGAATTTTGTTGGCGCGCGCGTGAGAAACAACGGCGATCTTGGCTTCAATGCCCCGGTCTCCAAACCCGCCCGGAACAAGAATGCCGGAAACATTTTTCAGGTGATCCCAAATGTCCGGATGCGTGACGTCCAAGTAATGGATGTCCACGTGCGCTTCCTGAGAAATGCCTCCGTGGATCAGGGCTTCAATCAAAGACTTGTAGCTGTCTTTCAGTTCCATGTATTTGCCGGCAATCGCGATGGAGACTCTCTTTTTAGGAAACTGAATCTTTTGCACCATGGCGCGCCAGTTGTCTAACCCTTTTCCATTTTTTCTGGATTTAAGGTTTAAAGAATTGAGGATAATCTTGTCCAACCCCTGGTCCACAAACGTGAGAGGAACTTCGTAGATGCTGGGAACGTCCGGCGCCGCTATGATATTTTGCACGGGAACGTTGCAGAAGAGGCCCATCTTTTCTCTTAAAGGGAAATCCAGAGGTTTCTCCGTCCGGCAAACTAAAATGTTGGGCTCGATTCCTATTTCCCGAAGTTTGCCCACGGAATGTTGGGTCGGTTTGGTCTTCAGTTCGTCGGAAGATTTGAGGTAAGGGATCAGGGTCACATGCACATAGAGCACGTTTTCGGAACCGTGGTCAATTTTGACTTGGCGGATCGCTTCCAGGAAAGGAAGAGATTCAATGTCTCCCACCGTGCCGCCCACTTCCGTGATCACCACGTCCTTTCTCTGCGCGACTTTGCGGATACGGTCTTTGATGGCGTTGGTAATGTGGGGAATCACCTGCACCGTTTTCCCCAAAAATTTTCCCTGCCGTTCCTGGGTGATCACTTCTTCGTAAATTTGTCCCGTGGTCACGTTATTTTCACGGCGCATGTCCGCGTTCAAGAACCTTTCGTAATGTCCCAAATCCAGATCGGTTTCCGCTCCGTCTTCCGTGACGTAAACTTCCCCGTGCTGGTACGGGTTCATCGTGCCCGGGTCCACGTTAATGTAGGGATCCAGTTTCAGCATGCCCACTTTGAGTCCGTGCGATACCAGAGAACGTCCGATGGCCGAGGAGGTCACCCCTTTTCCTAAAGAGGAGACGACTCCGCCCGTAACAAAAATAAATTTGCAGCGGCTTTTATTGGGTTTCATCAATGCAATAGTTTTTTAATTCTTTTCAGGTCTTCCGGCGTATCCACGCCAAAAGATCTTTGGTGAACCGTCGCCACGCGAATGCGGGTGCCTCTCTCCAAAGCCCTGAGCTGTTCCAAAGATTCCGCCTTTTCCAGCGGAGTCTGTTTCCATTTTGTAAATCGAAGAAGAAACTGTTTGCGGTACGCGTAGATGCCGCAATGCTGCAAATAGAGATGGTAACGGCGTTGGGCATGATCGTAAGGAATCGGCGCCCGGGAAAAATAGAGAGCGTTTCCCCACCGGTCAAGCACCACTTTAACCACGTTGGCCGACTGGATTTGAGAGACGTCTCTCACCACGCTGGCCGCAGTTGCCATCAGAAGACGTCTGTCTTTTTGCATCAGTTGAATGACCGAATCAATCGTCTTGGGTGAAATCAGAGGTTCGTCTCCTTGAATGTTGATAATCGTGTCGGCCGACATCCTTCGGGACACTTCCGCCACGCGGTCTGTGCCAGTCTTAGCTTCTTTGGATGTGAGCATCGCCTCTCCTCCGAATTTCCACACGGTTCTCATAATGCGCACGTCGTCTGTGGCCACGATCACCCTTTCCAAATATTTAGATTGGGACGCCTTTTCGTAGACCCACTGGATCATCGGCTTTCCGTTCAGGAGAGCCAGAGGTTTACCCGGGAATCTCGTGGAACGGTAACGCGCAGGAATGACCCCAATCGTTTTCACTTATTTATAGACGGTTGAGCGCCTCTCTCAGTTCTTGGGGCGAGACAGTCGCCGTCCCCAACTTTCCAATCACAATGCCGGCTGCCAGGTTAGCTAACGTGGCCGCGTGCGCGAGACTCGCTCCGCAAGCGACCGCCAGAGTCATGACAGCGATCACCGTGTCCCCCGCGCCCGTCACGTCATACACTTCCTGAGACTTGGCCGGAATGTGGGTCACGGAATCCTTCTCAAAAAGGGTCATCCCTTCTTCCCCCTGGGTGATCAGAACCGATCGGCACTTCAACTTTTTTAAGATCTCAAAACCCAAGTCGCGGATATTCGTGTTGTGATTGAGGTGGACTTTACGCATTCCTCCCAGAGCTTCCTGTGTGTTCGGGGTAATGCAGGTCACATTTTTATAGGACTGGAAATGTTCTAACTTGGGATCCACGCAAATCGGTTTCTTCAGGTGGTTCGCTGTCTGAATGGCGTGGGTCAACAGGGATCGTGTGATCACGCCTTTACCGTAGTCGGAGAGGATGATCCCGTCCGACTCCCGTATCAGTCCGGAGAGAACCTCTTCCAATTCCGTGTGCAGGGCATGAGGCGCATTCATGCGATTTTCCCGGTCGAACCGCACGACCTGCTGGTGTTCCGCGATCACCCGGGTTTTAAGCGTGGTGGCAAGAGAGTCGTCCTGTTTGACTCCGTCTGTTCGAATTCCCAGTGTGTGGAAAGTCTTCAGCAAATTTTCTGCGACCTCATCTTTCCCCACCAGGCCACAGCAGTTGACTTGGGCTCCCAAAGAGGCGAGGTTCATGACCACGTTCCCCGCGCCGCCGGGAATGTCCGTCTCTT
>JACPSV010000264.1 GCA_016193115.1 Elusimicrobiota bacterium | reverse complement strand
TCTGCCGTTCCCATTCCCGCAAAGAGAGAGAGGTCTTGCGCCCGACGAAAGACGCGATCTGGTGTATGCGGTGTAAGAACTTAAGGAAAAACACCCCACCCCCATAAGAGACCGTAGCTCTCACTGATGTGAGGATAGGCAGATGTTGTGGAAATTTATTTATGGATTCCCGATTTCGCGGGAATGACGGGATAAATAATCGTTTCGTATCTGTTCGTGAGCCTGAGAGATTGGTTAGGAAGTGTAGAATGAAAGAGTAAGTATGGGTGGGATCTAGATTAGAGTGGATGTGGAATGCGCTTAAAAGTCCGGAGGCGACCACGTTCATCAATGGGGGCGCGCGGGGTGAGCCAATCGAAGTGAAGATAACATATTCTGCCACGTGCGCCAGAGAGAATAGACTCCATGTGACGATGTTGGCCTGGATCACGTCCATTCCGGACAGGACCAGAACACTTTTCACCGCTTGCGCCAATAGATTCTCCAACCAGAATGCGATCCCGATATCGTGCAGGAGAGAGGCGCGTTGCGGACTCATCCATTTCTGCAACAAACCTTCGATTAGGGTTTTAATGGTGACCAGATAAGCGCCCGACCTTTTTTTCTCTGCGCCGCGTTGATCGGCCTCATTCGCTAGCAACACAAGCCACTCCTTTTCCGCTCGGAAATGGTGCGCGCGATCCGCAAGGGAAGGATGGGTAACGGGGGAATGACCGGTTTCTGATGCCGAGCGTGTTTTATCCCTGGTTCTCTCTATGCCCGATTCAAAATTGCGAATCCTTGCGGCAATCTCAGTGTCGTTATTGAGACCGCTCATTTGTAAGTATATTTCGCGCGCAATAATTTCCAGTTCGGAAAGGACTTTTTTAAAATTCTCTCGAGCTCGTTCACTATAGCTGGAGAGACCCGCATCAAATTGTTCGCCGATCGTGTCTTCAAACTCTTCCGTCAAGTCCTCTAAGAATTGTAAGTGGTTAATCCACGGGGAAATTGCATGATTCCCGAGTCCTCGAACACCAATGAATAAGGATTTTTGGCCTTGGATGCGGGCTAGATAGGTAAAGTGAAAAGCAATCTCAGGGAAAATTTCCAAAACTCTTCGGATATTGAAATAAACAGAGACTTTCTGGAAAAATTCGTGCATCTGTTCATCTTGAACGGAATAGATGCGATTTCTCTTGATTCTCTGATCGTAGTGCCACACTTCAGCTGCTTTCTGGGCATGGATAGCCTTCTCCCTTCTCTCCCGCTGAGATGCATCCCGTAACCCGACGTCATTAAATGTGATAGGCCCAAGGTACCGTAAGAAGCCCGTGTCTTCCAAAGAAACAATGAATTGTGAACTTCCCGGCTGGCCCTGCCTACCCGCTCTTCCTCGTAGTTGATCGTCTATTCTTCGGGCAGCGAACCGTTCCGTGCCAATGACGTGCAGTCCCCCTAACTCCGCCACCCCCTCACCCAAAAGGATGTCCGTTCCTCTGCCCGCCATGTTGGTTGCGACCGTGACCATTCCTTTCTGACCGGCCCTTTGGACGATCTCTCCCTCAGACTGCTCTTGTTTTTCGTTTAGGATCTGAGCCTCTATGCCGGTTTTCTCTTTTAACATTTGGTGCAGTTTTATGGAATCTTCTATCGTGGTAACTCCTACAAGCACAGGCCGGCCTTGCCGATGGATTCTTTGTGTTTCTGAGACCACGAGATCCCATTTTTGGTCCGACGTATCTGTGATGAAATCCCAGTAGTCGTTTCGCGCAGAGGGTTTATGGCTGGGAAGGCGCAAAGATCTTAGACCGTAGACGCGATCCAACTCCTTTTCGTCTGTTTCGGAGCCGATGGTGCCCGTGATAGCGTAAATTTTGTCATAAAGTCTAAAATAAAAGGGGTGCGTAACGGAAGCGCCCGGCTTGGCTTCAGATCGAGGAGATATCCCTTCTTTCACTTGGACGAATTGGTGTTGACCACGATTCCAGGTACTCAATTCTTTTTTTCTTCCGGTTGATTGGTCAACGATAACGATGTCGTTTTCAACTATCACGTATTCCACGTCCCTCCGGAGAATTTGAGCGGCCAGAACGGATTGGGGGTATCGCTTAATCTGGGCGGCAGAAAATCGTTCAAAGTCGTCGGGCTTTTCTCGGAAGAGATCCTCAATGAATGCTTGATATTTGGACTCTCCTTCAGGGGTTAACTCGACCCCATGAAAATAAACCCACGGGACCAATT
>JACPSV010000252.1 GCA_016193115.1 Elusimicrobiota bacterium | reverse complement strand
AATCCGGGAGTTCAGATTGGGGCGGTGATGGGTGAACTTGCCAAATTAGGAAGGGATAAAGTCACTTTACTGACCAGTCCGTCGTTGGCTAAGTTTGGTTTATGGGTAGAACAGTTGGTGGCGGAAAGCAGCGGGAAAGAAGGGAAAGGAATCGTTCCGGTTGTGGAGGAACCTTTGGGCGAGGCAGAATCCTATCGCAAGGATCGTTTATTTGTCGTCCTGACTCTAGGAGAGAAAAAGGACAAATTGTGGGAAGAAAGGGCGAAATGTTTGGAAACGTCTCATCCGGTTGTGCATATCCGGCTGAAAGATCTGCATGATTTGGGCGGCGAATTTTTCCGTTGGGAGATAGCCGTTTCCGTGGCCTGCGCATCTCTGGGAGTGAACACGTTTGATCAGCCGGACGTTCAGTCCGCCAAAGATCTGACCAAGTCCGTGCTAGAGAATCTGAAAAAGACCGGATCCCTGCCGCGGTTACAGACACATTTTGAGGGTAAAAAATTTAAGTTGACTTTTTCGGAAGAGTCTTTGAGAAAAGTCTCTTTAAGCCATTCCGATCCTGTGGAAGTGTTCAAACAGTTTATTCAGCAAGCGGCAAACTCCGATTATTTTGGAATACTGGCTTATCTTCCTTCCAGCGCCGGCGTGGACAAGAAGTTGAGTCAGTTGAGAACCCTTCTGCGGGAGAAAACGGGCGCGTCCACTTTGTTTGGGTATGGTCCCCGCTACCTCCATTCTACGGGTCAGCTGCATAAGGGAGGCCCGAACAACGGCCTGTTCCTGATTTTTAAGAGGGACCCAGAAAAAGACATTTCCATTCCGGAAGAATCCTACACGTTTGGGAACCTGGAGAATGCCCAGGCCAACGGCGATTTCCAAGCTCTCAATTCCAGGAAGAGAAGAGCGGTTTGTATCCATCTTCTCCATCCCATTGAGGACGCCTTAGACGAGATTTTGCACTGCGCCCATAGCTCAGTTGGATAGAGCGTTCCGCTTCGAACGGAAAGGCCGTAGGTTCGACTCCTACTGGGCGCGCATTTTGCCTTGGATCCGTCTTAAGTTGAGTCGCGCTTCCCGGAGGTCAGGTTTGAGGTCTAGAGCTTTTTGGAAGTGGAGGATGGCGTTTTGGGTGTCTTTCTCCTGAGAATAGAGGATCCCCAGATTGTTGTGCGGTTCAGACAAATTTGGGTTTATGGAGAGAGCTTTTGTGTAGGATTGTTTTGCCTCTTCCTTCAGGTTCAGACGCAAGTAATGGTTTCCCAGGTTGTAGTGAGCCCTCTCGTTTTGAGGGTAACGATCAGCCGATTCCTTCCAGAGTAGCAGCGGGTTCTGATAGAGAAGATTCCTCTGAAACGTCAGCGTGCCCAGCGCAAGGATATAGATTGCAGCGAGAATGGATGATAACCTCTCGCGGGAATGACGGGCGAATGACAGAATAACAGAAGTTAAAAAGAGGAAAAAACCGACGCTGGGTAAATATAACCGTCTTTCCGTCATGGCGTCGTTGATTGGAAAAAAGCTGGAAGTTGGCGTGAGAGTCAGGAAGAACCAGAGAAGAGAAAATAAAGCCAGTTTGCAGGTTCCTCTTTCTTTTCGCAAAAAATAGCAGGCGAATATGGATCCTGCCAAAAGGAGAATGACAGAGCCCCAAGCTCTTATCTCCCAGGGAGAGTGAACCGGAGAGACCCAATGGTCTAAAGATTGACCTATGGGGAACACGAGGAGCCTGACGTATTGAAGGAGAACAGTGGGTTGCGTCAATAAGTAGGTCAGACGGGTCCACTTTTGCGAGGGGTCTGTCACCAGGTCTCCTATCCCGCCAAAATAGAAATATCGGAAACTTAAGAATAAAAATGTCAGAATCCAGAAGGAGAAGTGACTCCACTTTCTTTCCCGCATTCTCGAAAAATCTAAGTCGCTGCGCACTATAAAGTCGTAGAGAAAGACCGTGGCCGGCAACGTCACTGCGATAGGCTTGGACCAGAAAGAAAGCGCAAAACTGGTTAAGGATAGGGCTAGATAAATTTTT
>JACPSV010000003.1 GCA_016193115.1 Elusimicrobiota bacterium | reverse complement strand
GCCGACTAGATTCCCGCTTTCGCGGGAATGACGACGGGACAAGAAATGACAACCCTGCGCTAAACGATTACGAAGTACGCCATATGATACAATAGTATTCTTCTAATGATCAAAGTCATGCACGTTATTCCTAGTTTGGGTATCGGTGGCACGGAAAAGATGATTCTGGAGCTTTGCCGTGGTTTGGAATCGGATTCGTGCAAAAATGCGGTGGTCGCTTTGAAGTTCGGCGGACAAACTTGCGAATCGCTCCGGAATTTGGGGATACCGGTCACGCTCTGCCAATCGCCCAACAGTTTTTTGGGAGGATTTTTGGATCTGCCCAGACTTTATTTTCAGTTGAAGAAAGAGATTTCTGATTGTTGCAATTTACGCAAATTTTTCTTTCTACCCACTGCAGGTGTTTACTGCCAGCGTGAGTAATTCTGTTCTGCAAATCATAGGCTACGACACGTCGCTGCACGGAAATCTTTTAGTCATTACCGCAAAAAATTTGCTGTTGAGAGTATCGGGTTGCCCGAAGAGAAGGTCGTCCTGATACCTAACGGAATACGGTTGGATTCTCTAAAAGTAGAGGACACCATTCTTCGATCTTTTCGAAAAAAGTGGGTTCAGGAAGGAGAATGGGTTCTGGGCGCGATGGGACGACTGCATCGGCAAAAAGGGATAGACATTTTTCTGCAAGCGGCCAAGAAAATTGCCGAGAAGGTTCCGCGCTGCCGGTTCCTGATCGCGGGCGATGGGCCGGAAAAAGAAAATTTGGAGCGTCTGACGCGTTCTTTGGGTTTAGAGTCCCAAGTGACATTTTGCGGTTGGGTGAAAGAATCTTTGGAATTTATTTCCCTTTTGGATGTTTTTGTTTTGACAAGCCGTTGGGAAGGAATGCCAAACGTGGTTCTGGAAGCGATGGCGCTCAATAAACCGGTGGTCTCGACGAACGTGGGCGGCGCAGAAGACCTGATCGAAGATGGGAAAGAGGGAATCCTGATCCCATCCGAAGATCCCGATGCCTGCAGTTCCGCGGCGCTTAAACTCTACCAGGATCCCGTCTTAAAAACGAAACTTTCTCAAAACGGTTCCCAAAAAATCAGACAGAGGTTTGGAATGGATTCCATGATTCGTTCTTATCGGTCGCTGTATGAATCACTTCTATAAAATCCCTCCCGTAAGATCAATTCTATTTGATTTTGGAGGAACTCTCGATTCAGACGGCATCGCTTGGAAAGAACGATTCTTCCCCATCTATCGTTCCCAAGGCGTCCCGTGGAGTTTCCCGGAGTTCGAAAGATATTTCTACGTTTCCGACGATGCGATTGCGGAAAAAAAGTTAAAGCGGGTGGGCTATTTTAAGACCGTTCAAATGCAGGTTGATTTAGTGTTGAAAGCGGGTGGATCGTATCGGAAATCGCTGGCCCATGCGATTGCGGAAAAATTTTATAAGGATTCCCTCAAAACGATCAGAAGAAATATCCCGCTCCTTCGGAGGTTAAATCGAAATTATCGTCTGGGAATCGTTTCTAACTTTTATGGCAACATGCCGGTGATCTGCCAAGAGGCGGGTCTCAGACCTTTTCTGGATGTCGTGGCCGATTCTGCCCTCGTGGGTCAGATCAAACCTGATCCCAAGATATTTCGTTTTGCGTTAGAGAAGGTTGGCTGCGATCCGGAACAAACTCTTTTTGTAGGGGATTCAGTTTCCAGAGACATGCAAGGAGCCAAATCCATGGGCATGCCCCACGTTTGGTTGCAAGCGCCAGACTCCAAGTGGAAACCTTGTTGTGAGAAAGAAGGCAGGATACAGATGTTAACAGAATTGGAAATGATATTGTCAAAAAATTCTCTTGGGAGTCATTCTGAGGCGAAGCCGAAGCCGCTTTCTTTACAACTTCACAAGGAAGCGGCATTCCCTCGCCGAAAGCTCGGTCAGAATCTACTTCCTTTGAAAAGCAGTAGATTCTTCGTCCCCGCTTCGCGGGGACTCAGAATGACGTAGTATGACTATTCGTTCGGCGGGGATTATCGCGGCGGGAGATGGAACCCGGTTCAAAAAAGCGGGGATCCAAACCCACAAACCTCTCATTCCTGTTCGGGGAATGCCTTTGATTGGCCATGCTCTCCGGAATTTGGAAGACTGCGGTATTCAAAGGGTGGTCATCATTTTTAATGAGTCGGAAAATGAGTGCGTGGATTGGGCGCGTCAAAATTTCCAAAGACTTCAGTTGGAATTTATTGTAAAATCTACACGTTCGTCTTACGAAAGTTTTGTACTCGTCGGAAAAAAGTGCGGAGAAGGAAGACACCTGATGATGACGTCCGATTCTATTTGTGAGGCGGAAGAATTTAGAAAGATGGTGAGTTGCGGGGAAGAAGGATCCCAGGACATTTATTTAGGAGTGACACAAACCGTGTTCGATGAAAAACCTCTTTGGGTCACAATGGAACCAAAGAGTAATCAAATTACGCGGTTGAGCGGAGAAAGCGGGAATTGCGTGACCGCCGGATTTTATAATGTTCCATCCGAAATTTTCTCTCTCACGCCTGAGACAGAAATAGCTTCTCTCCGGTTTTTTTTGAGTTGGTTGAAGGAGAAAAATTTTTCCATGGTTGCGGTGCCCATGCAAAACGTTTTTGACGTGGACGATCCCAAAGATATTGAAATGGCGGAAAAAATTCTCAAATGATGATTCGATCCTTAGGGATATTTAGAGAGAAGCTGCATTCTCCGGAGCGCGAAAGCGATGACGAAACCATCCTTCGTTTAACCGCGGAGTCCTGCTCCGCGTTAGGGATGAACGTGGTTCTGCGCTGGCCGGAAGAGTTTTTGAATGAGAAGGAACTCTGGAAAAATTCGCCGCCGGAAATTCTTTTTATGATGTGCGAACAGGAAAAGATTTTGGAACCTATTCAGGAACTGGAACAGAGCGGGGTGAGAACGGTCAACAAACCAATCGCCGTCTTAAACACCTACCGCGATCGCATGCTGCCTCTGGTGAAATCGTCTCAAATCCCGTTTCCGGAAAGCGAAATCATTTGGACGCGAGGCATGGATATCCGGAGAGCCTTGTCGTCCATTTCTCTGCCCTGCTGGATCAAACGGGGCGACGTGCATAACACGCAAAAAGGGGACGTCTCTCTGGCGCGCAGCGCGGAAGAGATAGAGAAATGTTTAATTTCTTTCGATCAGCGCGGGATCCAAAAAGCGGTTCTGCAAAAAAATATCCGCGGCGATTTGGTTAAATTTTACGGGATCGGCTGCGGGCCGGAACGAGAATGGTTTCGCTGGTTCTATCACAAGAACCAGGATCTTAAAAAGTTTCCCTTCTCGGAAATGGCGCTGGCCAATGGCACGGATACGGCGGCAAGGGCTCTGGGACTGGAAATTTATGG
>JACPSV010000251.1 GCA_016193115.1 Elusimicrobiota bacterium | reverse complement strand
TGGTCGCAACGCATGTTTGACCAAGAACTGGAGTCCTCGTTTTCCTTGCAGGCGGTAGCGGTTTTAGATGAAAAGCCCGTTGCCTTCGGCATTGGCTGGAAAGTGCGGGACGTGGCGCAGATTCTGGAGTTCGCCGTGACTCCTCAGGAAAGAAGAAAGGGGATCGGCTCGAAGATTTTGAAACATTTGATGCAAATTGCGCGGGAAAATGGCTGCGCTAAAATGGAACTGGAATTGAGATCTCAAAATCTAGCAGCGCTGGAGTTCTACCGGAAATTCGGGTTCCGGCAAGTGGGAAAAAGGAAAAATTTTTATCCGTCGTCCCTGCCCCTCTCCGCGGGCGAGGACGCGCTTTTAATGGAATGCGTTCTCTTTTAACTCCTCTAATCTTCTGCGGCGCGATTCTGGTTTTTTCCGCTTCCGATATCGAGGCGAAAAGGGATAAGAAAACGGACAGTTCCCGCACTTCGCTCTACCGCCATTTCCTGAGTGGACTCATCTTCGATCGTCACGGCGAAATGGAGAAAGCTCTGCAGGAATATAACGCCGTTCTTTCCCTGGAACCGACCGCCACGGTAACCTACAAGCAAAGAGCTCAAACCTACCTCAAAATGGGGCAACCGGAAAAAGCTCTGCGCGATATCCAGGAATATGTTCGATCCCATCCGGAAGATACCGACACGTCCCTGCTCCTGGCAAATATCCATATTTCCCTGGGTCAACGTTATACCGCAAAACTAATTCTGGAAAAGATTCTGCAAGAAAAACCAACCCAGGAAGAAGCGTTGCTCGCCTTGGGAAATCTTCTGACGACCGAAGAGAGCGAAAAAGCTCTAAAGATATTGCTGAAACTGATCCGTTTAAGGCCGGACGCCGTGGAAGCCTATTATTCTCTGGGATTTGTTTACCAAAAGTTGGGTAACCTGCCAAAATCTAAAGAGAGCTTTGAGAAAGTGATCGAAATGGATAAAGATTCCATTCAGTCCCTGATCCTTCTTGGCCAAATCAGCGAAAATACCAAGGATTTGGACTCTGCCAGCCGTTATTTCGAGGAAGCTTTGAAAAAATCTCCCGAAAACTTTGCTCTGCGCATGCAACTCCTCCAGATTTATGCCCGGCAAAAACAGTGGGACAAAATGGAGCCGGTTCTGGAACCGTATAAGAACGATCCCAACGCTCCTCAGGAAGTGAAGGTTTGGTTGGGAACACTTTACGAAATCAAAAAGGAGTACGGCCAAGCGATCTTCTATTATAAAGGAGCGGAAAAGGAAAGCAAGAATCCCGCTCTTCTGGTTCATCTGGCCACACTTTACAGCGAATCCAACCAACCCAAAAAAGCTCTGCAGGTTTTGCGCGTTCTCACGAGCCGTTACCCGCAAGATCCCCAATTTCATTATCTTCTGGGATTAGCGTACGCCGATCTGAAAAAACCGCGCAAAGCGATCCCCGAATTCGCAAAAGCGGCAGAACTGAAACAGGATTATGGCGCGGCCTATTTCCAGATGGGCGTACTCTGGGACGGACTTCAGGAATGGTCTAAGGCCGAAATCATGTTTAAGGAAGCGATCCGCATTGACAGCGCAAACGCTTCCGCTTACAACTATCTGGGTTACACCTACGCGGACAAAAATTTAGATCTCTATCAATCCAGGAAATGGATAGAAAAGGCGTTAGAGTTGGACCCCGCGAACCCTGCCTACCTGGACTCTCTGGGCTGGCTTAACTTTAGGGAAGGACGCGTCGAAGCTGCCCTGAAACATCTGGAAACAGCGGTTCAAAACATGTCCGACCCCATTATTTTCGATCATTTGGGCGACTGTTACGCCGCGAAAGGAGACCTGGAAAAAGCGATTCAAAGTTATACCGCTTCCTTGCAAATAGATTCCGAGAACCGTCCGCTTCAGAAAAAAATAAAAGCGACGCAGGCAACGTGGACCCGCCTGACCTCCGCCCAGAATCAGGTTCGGCAATTTGAGCAGAACTTGAGAAAGTTTCCTTACCTCTCCATGACGTTTCAAATTCGGGTTGCGGGCAGGAAAATTGCCGATATCAGTCAAGGACTCTTCTACTTCAGAAAAAAGGAGAGGCAGGATCTGTCCCTTTCCCCTTTAACAGAACTGCGCATTGACCTTCTGGATTCTTCCTTTCTGGCTTTTCTCACTCTGCGCTATCAAAATGATCCCGAATCGTGGTCTGTGTTCCCTGCGGAATCGAAAGGACAGATCCCGCCCGAAACCAAATCCATTCTAAAAACCGTGACTCACTTTTTGAACGGGGAACTGTTCCGTCCTTTCAGCCAAAAACAGGTTCTGGTCAAAGAATCTAAAAAACACTTTCTCCTGAATAACGGACCTATGTCTCTGAAATTAGAAAAAAGTCGAGGAACCGTGACAGACTTCCAAGATGAGGCCGTGACTCTTAAAATCAATGAAACCCAAAATATTCAGGGCGTGAACCTGCCCAGGAAGATGGAATTTCAAATTTCGGACTCTGACGGAAAAAAGTCGAGAGGCGCCGTAACGATCGAATTTCTGCAATTCTCCCTGGACAAAATCGAGGACAAAGTCTTTGCCGTCCAACAAAAGAAATAAACTTCTCCAAAGCGTTCGAATTCTCGCCCCGGCCAAAGTCAATCTGACTTTGGAGATTCTGGGCAAGAGAAAAGACGGTTACCACGCGATCGAAACGATTTTCCAGACCGTGAGTCTTTATGACCGCATTCGGATATTCAAACGGGAAAACTCCCGATCCCCCATCCTTCTGCGCGTGCTCGCTCCCCAGCCGCATTCTCCCCAAAACTGTCCCGCGGACAGGACGAACTTGGTTTGGCGGGCGGCAGACCTATTCTTTAAAAAGTTTCGGATCCGGGGTTCCTGCGAAATTACTCTGGAAAAAAATATACCCGCGCAGGCAGGTTTGGGCGGCGGCTCTTCCGACGCCGCGGCCACACTGTTAGCTCTCTCTAAACTTTACAATCCAAGGACGCCCTCTCTCCAACCTACCCTCCGCACCCTGGCCGCACAACTGGGCGCGGATGTCCCGTTTTTCCTGAAAGGAGGCTGCGCATGGGCGCGCGGAATTGGGGAAAAGATCAGTCCTCTGGAACGCCCTAAAAAATTCTGGCTGGTGATCGTAAAACCGGAAATGGGATGTTCTACGCGGGAAGCGTACCTCTGGTTTGACAATGCCTCAGACTTAAAACCAGAAAGGTTGACTAACCAACGGAATGTTCATATAATAAAAACTTCGATTATTGAGAGGAAATCTGCGCGTGAATGGGGACGACGGATTTTTAATTCCTTTGAAAAAGTCGTCTTCAGCAAGATACCAGAGTTAAAAAAAATCAAGAAAGAGCTGATCCGTTTGGGCGCAGCCAACGCTTCTCTTTCCGGATCGGGATCGGCGGTCTATGGTGTCGTTTCTTCCCTGTCCGAGGGAGAGAAAATTAGGAAAAGACTGTCGCGTTCTTACCCGAACGTGTGGCTTGTTCACTCGCTTTAGCGCCGGATTGAGGAAAACCGGACAGGAGGGTCGCCTTGGCGACCACTCTCGTCCTTTAGGACAGGGGGGTCACCCATGGAAATCACGGAAGTTCGAGTCAGCCCTAGAAACGAAGAGAGACTGAAAGCCTACGTGACGATCACGTTTGACGACGCTTTTGTGGTGCGGCACGTCCGCATTGTCAAAACAGAAAAAGGACTGCTGGTTTCCATGCCCTCGCGGAAACTGCCGGATGGAAGCCACAAAGATATTGCGCATCCCATCACGCAAGAGTTCCGCAAAAAATTGGAGACAAAAATTCTGGCTGCTTATGAAGAAGAACTTAAAAAAGGTCCTCCAAACGATTCGGAAAAATCTCCCGTTACAGAAAAAACGTTCCCTACACCCTGAGCGCGCGGTGTTCTTCTCTTCTGACATGGATTGTTTCCTTTTCCGGGGTGGTGTAATGGTAACACAGGAGACTTTGGATCTCCCATTCCTGGTTCGAGCCCAGGCCCCGGAGAAATAAATCCTGTTTTCATTCCCTAACCTATCATGCCTCCTTTATTTGCGTTGATTCTGGCCGCCGGCGAAGGGACGCGGATGCGCTCCAAAACCGCGAAAGTCCTGCATCCTCTCTCGGGAACGCCGCTTCTTAGCCATGTCTTGGAAAAGGTGACCCCCCTCAACCCGCGGACGCTTGGAGTTGTGATCGGTCGCAACGGAGAAGAAGTGAGAGAAAAGTTCCGTTCCCAATCAAAAATCGCGTTTCTCTGGCAAAAGAACCCTTTGGGATCCGGAGATGCGGTTCGATGCTGCCTGGGATGGATCAAAAAAAATGCCCGGAAGACGCCGACCCTGCTCATCCTCTGCGGTGATACCCCGCTGATCTCTTCCGAGACTCTTTCGGCTCTCCTCCAGCGCCATGCCGAACAAAACAACAGCGCCACGATTCTTTCGGCGGCGGTAACAAATGCTTTGGGATATGGCCGGATCGTCAGAGACAGCCAAAAACGCGTCCGCAAAATCGTTGAAGAGAAAGATGCCACTCCCGCGGAAAAAAAGATCCAGGAGATCAATTCCGGAATTTATTGTTTTGACGCCCGGAAACTGACCGACGTCCTGCCTCTCCTAAAGAACGAAAACGCGAAAAAAGAATTCTATC
>JACPSV010000273.1 GCA_016193115.1 Elusimicrobiota bacterium | reverse complement strand
CGTTATAGAAATATTCCACAACCATCGCCTCTCCCACGATCTTCCCGCCTTCTTTCCATCCCGGCCATCCCATCCAGCTTTCAGAACTGTCCGCATTCACCGTGTGAGATTGGGTCGTGGCGGTATGGACTTTAGCCTGATTGTTAATGATTTTGAATGTCTGATAAATTTTGGTGTCAGTCTTATTCCCGAATATATCTGTATTTTTGCCCTTCCCTTCCCCAAACGTGTTCCAGTTTCCCGCGGCATCCTGTTTGCCGCCGTAAGCCCCATTGTTTGCAACCATCACGCCATGCGCGTCGTAGGCGTAGAAGATGGACATTTCCTGACTGCTCATTGTCCCATCCAGATTGGCGCCCGGCTCCTCATAGGATCCGGTATCTTTGCCGGGTACAAACACATAGACATATTCCGCGTTCTTCCATTTATAGCGTCCAGTATTTTGATCAAAGACATATTTACCTTCTTGCCGTACATACGATCCCGAATCTTTAGTGCGTTCCACAGACCATGTCCGCGTTTTGGATTCCACAAGCAGAGCTTTGCCAATATTTTTGATTGCCTCGGAGCTGTACTTCTGTTCAATTTCTCCCTGTGTAACATTCTCAAACGCGTCCACAGTTTCCATAGTGCCATGTCCGCTGGCCGATATCATGGCGCCTGTTTTGATTCCGTCCCCTATCCTTTCTTCATACTCATAACTCACGGTCATGGTTTGAGAGGTTCTGGTACCATCCAAACTGACACTCTTGGTGGATGTCGTGTTGTCTTTTAGTTTCATTTGGCCGTTGACAAGTTTGTACAGCTGATCTACCGTTCCGGAAGTGACGTTGTCCCACCCGTCGTTACTCCACATGGTTCCGTGTCCTACGGCGTCCGCCACCTGCCCAACTTTGTTCGCGCCTGAAGGCGGATAAGTCACTTTCCCTTGAGCGTCTTTCTCTCCAAAATAACTGTATGTGACCGTCATGGTCTGCGTGTTTCTGCTTCCGTCCAGATTGGATCCGGGGAAATTGAAAGAGCCCGCTCCGCTCCATGTTTGGGTGACGCTGCTCTTCAGTTTGGTTTGACCGTTGACGAGAGTGAAATTCTGTTGTATAGTTCCGCTTGTCTGGTTAAACCCGTCACTGCTCCAGAGTGTGCCGACGCCGACGGTTCTCTTATCTCTCTTCCCTCCCTCATAGACCCTCTCTACGCCATGCGTGCCTCCCTGTAGAACCGCGTTACCTTTGTCGTTGTAGGCGTAATACACCGTCATGGTTTGTCTGCTGCTGGAACCATCGGCATTTAAGCCGGGCGTATTAGAATCTCCGGTTCCGTCGCTTTTCACCGACCAGGTCGTGGTAGTATTCGATACAATTTTTGCCTGCCCTTTGATAATTTGATAAGTCTGCGCGATGGTCCCCTTCATTAGGTTATCAAACCCGTCGTTGGAACTCATCGTGCCCGATCCAACCGCCGTGTTTAGGACACCGTTCAGATAGGTGTAATTGACCGTGATTTCCTGGTGGCTGCTGGAACCGTCCAGATTGTAGGAAACGGTTGTGGAAAAGGATTTATTGAGTTTGGCTTGTCCTAATGTCGCTTTGGAAACTTCAAATTCCTGGTGGACGGTGGTTTGTGCTCTGTTTCCAAACCCATCGTCGCTGATGGAGAGACCTTCCGTGGCGGTGGCGCTGAGAAGCGCGCCCGTTCCGCCCGTTTTGTCATCGTAATTGTAGGTGATTGTAATTGCCGCGGTGCGGACGTCCGCGCCGTTAATCTTTTGAGTGGAACCGTCCATCCAACTTTCAGATCCGTCCACATTG
>JACPSV010000272.1 GCA_016193115.1 Elusimicrobiota bacterium | reverse complement strand
TTGTAATTCAAGTTTAGTCATTGTGTCTCACCTCTAGCTCAATTTTAACCATACTTGAACACTAAGTCAAGGACTGTCGTCTGCCCAAAAATCCGCTAAGGTCTCGTCATTCGTAATCGTTTAGCGCAAGGCCGTCATTCTTCGGCTTCGCCTCAGAATGACGGGCGCCTGAGCAAAAGGATTTAAATCCCTAGTCCGAGTCGAGATTTTAGGTCAGCGATTTGCTTTTTGGCTTGATCCACGTAGACGGGGTCTTTGCTTTCTTCGTAGACGCCGATCCAGATTTCCAATGCTCTTGCAAAGTTGCCTCTGGATTTGTAGATGTTGGCCAGAATGGATTTGACGATTGTGGGACAGTCGGGCGCGGTGACCGCGTTTTCCAGCAAACGAATCATGGAGTCGAACTGACCTCTCTGCTTGTAGAGGATGGCTCCTAAATAGAGTTGGAACCGCCAGTATTTGGGTTGACTCTGAATCCCTTCCTCCAGAATCTCGACCGCTTCCTGAGAGCGGTTTAAGTTAAAAGCCAGAGCGCCGGCTCCATACAAATAGGCGTACGTCAGGGACGGATCTAAGCGGATCACCCGCAAAACCATTTTTTTTAAGGCTGGGTAGTCCCCTCCGGCATAGTCGTGGTGATGCTCTTTTTCCCCGCCTTCATGAACTTTCTCACGCGATCCATAATATTGCAATACGCTCAGCCAAGCCACGTCCGCGGTCAATCGTCTTAAACCAAACAAGAGACCGGCAAAATCTCTAAAACCTCCCGCAGATCCCAAAGGCCTCTCGTAGGAGACTCTGTGCGAAAATTCTTCCCCTACATCGTAAACCAGTTGGGTAAAAGCGGGGAAAGGAAAATAGAACCGGGAATGGATCTGCGCGGACAAGAGGACTACAGACCCTGCCACTAAACCTAAGAACAGTTCAGCCAAGAAACGACGTCTCACCATTGGGTTAGAATTCTTTTCTTTGAAAAATCAGCGTGGCCAGACCTAGAGAGAGAGCGCTGTAGAGAATTGTGTAGGCGGTACCTTGAACCACAAAGGCGGGCAGGCGATCGGAAGCGGCAATCCAAAGGTCGCGGGCGTTCAAGTATTGGAAATGAGGGATCAGGAAGTAGAAAAACTTGAAAAACAGTTTGGCGGCGTCCTGCTGGACGTTCTGGGACAAAAAACGCAGTTCCATGGCAAAATGGCCTAACACCCAGACGAAAAAGGAAAAGACCAGAGCCACCACCGCGGACGATGAAAAGAGGGAGAAAAAGAGAGCGACCGAAGAGATCAGGAAAACCTTTTCCAAAGACATGAATACGGACAAACAGTAAATTGTCCCGTCCGGATCCCAGCGCCATCCCTTAAAATAAAGAAGCGACAGGTGGGCTAAAACCATGAGAATGGCGCAGGTAAAGACGGAAGCCATTGCTCCCAGAAACCGGCCAAGAAGATATTCACTGCGGGTTAAAGAGCGGGTGAGCACAAGATAAAGAGACTTGGACTCGATCTCCTCTAAAATCAGGTTCACGATTAAAAATATAGCGCAGAGAAGAGAAAGTTTCTCAATTGCCGCTAACCCCACGTCCAACAACATCCGGATCTCCTGCTCCTGGCTCAAAAGACCTAAAAGCAAGGAAGATCCTATCAACAAAAATCCAAATAGGATGAGCACCAAAAATATGCGGTTCCTTAAATTGCCGATAAAAGTGTACCGCGCCACAGAGAGGACTTTCATAGGTCGCTGCCGCCGGAACTGCGGATGGTTTGAACGTATATTTTTTCCAGAGAGCCGGCTCCGTCTTGCGTCCACTCTTTGGACTCTAAAATCTTTACCAGTTTGCCTCCCACCAGAATTCCTACCCGATGCGCAATTTTTTCCACTTCCGCAAGGATATGGGACGAGAAAAGGATCGTTTTTCCCTGCGAATTCAAGTTCAGGATAAGTTCCCTCATCTCCGTCAGCCCCAAAGGATCCAGCCCCGTAATGGGTTCATCTAAAATAAGGACTTTAGGATCGTGGATCAGGGCTTGCGCCAGGGACAACCTTTGCAGCATCCCTTTAGAACATTCCCGCGCCCTTTTTTCACGGTGATCCCACAGGCGGGTCAATTGAAGAGCTTTCTCGATTTTCTCCTTCATCTCCCGGGGAGCGACATTGGAAAGAATTCCGTAGAGATGGAGGATCTCCCGCACGGAAAGATGTTTGGGAAAGTAGGGGACTTCCGGCACAAAACCGGTCTGCTGGACGGCCCACCGGTCGGGCAGACTTTTGCCCAGAAGAGTCATCTCGCCGGAAGTGGGAAAAAGGAGACCGAGGATCAGTTTAAGCGTGGTGGTCTTGCCCGCTCCGTTCTGTCCCAAAAGACCGAATATCTCGCCCTCAAAAAGCGTGAGATCTAAATCTTGAACGCCGACGGTTGTGAAACTTTTCCAAAGTTGCGACCGCCGGTAAATTTTAGTGAGATGATGAGCTTGTAGAAGGATTGGCACCGAAAGATGTGAAGGAAGGAGTCGCGCTCAAATGAACAACCGACACGCGCGTGATTCCGGAAAATTGACTGATCTTTTTGACGACAGAAACAGGAACGGGAGAGTCAACGTTTAAGATGGAGACCGCTTCCCCGCCGGCCGTTTTGCGTCCAACCTGAAACTCAGCGATATTGATATTGTTCTCTCCCAATATCGTGCCGATGAATCCGACCACTCCGGGCTTGTCCTGGTTGGTTAGAACGATGAGATGACCGTCCGGAATCACATCCACGGGAAGGTCGTCAATGCGCACGATGCGCAAATTGCCGCGCGACAGAACCGTGCCGGAGACAGATTTGGACATGGTCTCCGTACGTACGGTAACCGTAATGAGAGAGGTGTAATCTTCCGCCTCCGCAAGCACGGTCTCCTCAATGCGAATGCCGCGCTCTTGAGCTAAGGGAACGGCGTTGACCCAGTTGACTTCCGCCTTTTCCAGAGCGCTGGAAAGAACTCCCCGAATGGCGGAAAGTGTGAGCAGGTTCCGGACAGGAGTTGGAAAATCGCCGGAAAACTCTACCCGAACCTTCTGCACTCCTTTGGTCACAATTTGAGAGACGAATTGTCCTAACTTTTCGCAAAGATTGAGATAGGGCGTAAACCGTTCCAGCATCTCCAACTCTAAAGAAGGCAGGTTCACAGCGTT
>JACPSV010000238.1 GCA_016193115.1 Elusimicrobiota bacterium | reverse complement strand
GAGAAGACGTTCCACGCCCATACTCTTCAATATGTTTTGGAACCGGCTCACCGCTTCTTCTTGGTCGAAATTGGTCATCGCTAAAAGACGTTCCACTTTTTTTCCTTTCACGCGAAACCCGTTTTCTTCTTTCTGAACGGTAAACTCATTTTCAAACACAAACTTTCTTGACTTTTGAGGGATCTCTTCCTGATTGACTCCAATCGCGTCCGCTGACTGATCCAAACATTTCAAAATTTCCGTAGAAAGTTCTGCCAACCCTTCGCCGGTGACGGCGGAGATGCCCAACACGTTTTCGTTCTTCAAGCGGCGTTTCAGTTTTTCCAGTTGATCCGCGCCACCGGTACAATCCAATTTTGTCACGACCACAATCCTGGGCCTTTTCGCCAAGAGAGGACTGTAACTGCGCATTTCTTTTTGTATATTCCGGAAATTTTCTAACGGGGTCTTGCCGTTAAAACCCATGCAGTCCACCAAATGCACCAATATCTTCGTCCTCTCCACGTGCCTCAAAAATTCTATTCCTAACCCTTTTCCCTGATGCGCTCCTTCAATGAGTCCGGGGAGATCCGCCACCACAAAACTGCGCTCTCCCAAACGCGCCACCCCCAGGTTAGGCGAGAGAGTGGTAAAAGGATAGTCGGCAATCTTGGGTCTGGCGGAAGAGACGCGTGAAAGAAGCGTGGACTTGCCGGCGTTAGGACACCCGATCAACCCCACGTCCGCAATGAGTTTGAGTTCAAGATCCAACGTGAAAGATTCTCCCGGCTCGCCTTTTTCCGCAATTCTGGGCGCCGTGTTGCGCGAAGTTTTGAAGGCGGCGTTCCCGCGACCGCCGCGTCCCCCTTTAGCCAACACAAGAGATTGTCCTTTTTCTTTGAGATCTCCCAGAACTTTTCCTTCCAGATATACCACAGTCCCGCAAGGAACGGAAATGACGAGATTTTCGCCCGCCCGCCCGGACTTGTCCCAACTACCGCCCGCGCCGCCGTTTTCCCCCTTGAAGTGAGGGCTGTAAGTGAGGTCGAGAAGCGTAGTTTTGTTATGATCGGACGCTAAAATGACGTCCCCGCCGGCTCCCCCGTTGCCCCCATTCGGACCGCCAAAAGGAATATACTTTTCCCTGCGGAACGAGAGACACCCGTCTCCGCCGGAACCGGCCTGAACAAATATGCGCGCCTTATCGATGAACATAAACTATTGAATGTTGCATAAGTAATGCAATAGATACCGCTCGTCCTGAGCTTGTCGAAGGACGAGAATTACCGACGGTGCTCCGCTCATGCTTCGACAAGCTCAGCATGAGCGCAGTTTTCTTTACTTTTGCAACACTCAATAACACAGGGGTGTCTTGTGAACTAAGTGGGGATAAGAAGTGGATTGTTGGAAAGAAATTAGGCAGGGTAAACGCTGACTTGTTTCTTGCCGCGCTTGTACCATTCAAACTTCACAACGCCGTTCATTTTGGAGAAAATTGTGTCGTCCGTGCCCAGCCCCACATTGAGTCCGGGAAAGAACTTCGTTCCTCTTTGCCGCACAATCACTGAACCTGCGGTAACTAATTCTCCGCCGAACGCTTTGACGCCCAGCCTTTGACCGGCGCTGTCCCTTCCATTATTGCTAGAACCTTGCGACTTTGTGTGTGCCATGACTTTTTATCCTGCGATCTCCTTGATTTCAATCTGAGTGAGATTTTGGCGATGTCCCTGCATTTTTTTGTAACCTTTTTTAGGACGTTTCTTGAAGATAATGACTTTGGGAGCCCTAAAATGTTTTAGAATGGTCGCTGAAACTTTGGTGTTCGGCACATAAGGCTGTCCAATTTTTGCCGGAGAACCGTTTTCCGATCCCACAAGCAGAACCTGAGAGAATTCAACCGCGGCCCCCGCATCCTGCGGAATCTTCTCCACATTCAGCCGCGTCCCTTTCTCCACCCGGTACTGTTTCCCGCCTGCCTCTATAATCGCGTACATAGTTCGGGTAGTATAGCATAAAACTCAAAATAAAATCCATCCTACGCCTAACAACCCAGAAGAGTTTGTTGAAAAACTGCCCAACCCAACGTCATTCCCGCGAAAGCGGGAATCCAGAAGTGTATTTCCGCGGACTGGATTCCCGCTTTCGCGGGCAGGAGGAGACGAAGTCTCACTCTCGTCCTTTAGGGAATGACGATGGAAGCTGGAATGACAATCCTGCGCTAAACGGTTACTTTTTTATTGAATTCTTTTTTTAATTTCCTGAATAGCCAGGGTGATGAGGTGCGCTTTTGCCCAAACTTTTTGCTTTTCGTCCAAAGACTCGCCAAGACCCTGCAAAATATTGCGCGGCGTATAATTTTTTTCTATAAATTTAACCGCGCCATCCAAATAGGCGGCGGTATCCTTTCCGGTTCTCTCAAGTATTAAAGCATCATTCAGGGTATAACCTGCCTGCAAGAAATACCATGTGTCAAACAGGTCCCGAGCAACCGGACTGCGGCGGTCGGTGAGCGCAACAATCTTGTTTGTAAGAAGCGATGACTCATCCGGTATCAAAAGCGCGACCCCCATAAACCATTCCGGTTTATAGCGATTACTTTTCCAGACCCGCTTGTTCATTTCAACCTTTATGTTGGGATATCCTTTCCCATAATCAAAGAGATAAAACAGAGTGTGCTTTTTATCGTAGGACTCTTTAATGGTTCCATGCCGCGACAAAATTTCCGCGATCAATGAGCGGTCTTCTAATCGGAAATCTTTAAGAATATCAAAATCCAGATCAAACGAGAACCGGGGCAATTGATAAAAAAAAGAAGCGCAGGTTCCCCCTTTGAATGCTATTTTCTCCTGCGCCGTCTTGCCAATATCCGCAAGCAATGCCGATAAGTACCGCCGGTGCATGGGCAGGTCAAGACGCCGGCTCATAAAAAAGCCTTTATCTTTTTCTGTACAGTTTTTGGATAGAGCAAGCTTAATTTAATAAGATATTCGCCGTTGATCTTCTCGGCATTGTCAACGTCGGGCAAGAACCCAAAATAAAAACTATCCAGAATGGCGCGTTCCGGCAAAGAGATTGTGACGCCATCCCGCTTCACAACACCGTCCGACATAAAAAAAAGGCTGTCCTTCATCGCGGCATAGGTGTAAACAAACCCCCTCACTTTTTTGCGGTAGTTGATGGTGGAGACAGATCCAATTTCAGTTCTATTTTGAAAACTGATCCCTCCCACTTTCAGAGCGGAATGAAAGGAAACATAAGATGGAGTTACAATGCGGTTTGCCAACTCGTATGGATTGTATTTATCATTGATGGCGTAGTACCCATTGGCTACACGTACGATGAGACCCCGACTCACCATGCGCAAGGCGCTCACTTTTGAATTCTGCGCCGATTCCTGCCAAAGCAGGCGCAAATCCACAGGAGTAAACACGGTACGGCCGGATTCCATAAGAATTTTAATTCTTTGAGAGTTATTCATATTCCTAGCGCTAGTATACAGATTTGTATGCTTTCATTGCAAATTACCGTCCTTTAAACTACTTTGTTGCGAATGCGAATTTGCTCTATGATAAACGAAAAACCGTTTCGGACAGAAAAACTATAGGTTGGAGACTACTTTACGGAATTGCTGAGATAGAACAGTCATAGAGAAAAAGGATTGGGGATCAACTGGGAAATTGTCCTCTTTGTGAATCCGTTTTTACCTGTATCCGTGAGGATGACTAAACTGGAGCTGAATTCTATGAGGAACTGGAGGCAGGCGCCGCAGGGGACGATTTCTCTTCCTTTCTCTCCCGCAATCGCCAACGCGCGGAAGTCTTTCTCCCCTTCCGAAATGGCTTTGGAAACGGCCACACGTTCCGCGCAGATGCTCAATCCGTAGGAAGCGTTCTCAACGTTACAGCCAGTGAACACCTTCCCGCTGGCGGTCAGGAGCGCCGCTCCCACCTTAAATTTGGAGTAGGGGGCGTACGCGCGATCGCGAGCCTTTTTTGCCGAAGCGATTAAATTATTTGACATACTTTCCGACGATTAGCTCGAGTTTCTTTAGAGTTTTTTTGTTGAGGTATTGGGGGTTGGTTTGGATGGCGTACTGGGCGGCGCTGGCGCACTCGCAGGTTCTCTCCCTGCCTAAATGAGGCACGGCCGCGCGGATAAGTTTCTTCACGTTCGCCACGTTGGCGTGAATCGTGGACACGACTTTGTCCACGGAAACTTCTTCCCCCTCTTTCCAAACATCGTAGTCCGTCACAAGCGCGACCGTGATATAACAGATTTCCGCTTCTCTCGCCAGACGGGCTTCCGGCAAGTTCGTCATGCCGATAATGGAAAAACCCTGATTGCGCCAGACGTTGGATTCCGCTTTGGTGGAAAAGTTGGGACCTTCGATAATCACGAAGGCTCCGCCTTTGTGGATTGGCAGACCTAAAGACTGGGCTGTGCCGTACACCTTATCCGTCAACACGGAACAGTAGGGGTTGGCAAAGGGGGTGTGACCTACCACCCCTTCCCCATAAAATGTGGATCCCGGCCGCGATTTGGTTCTGTCAAACAGTTGGTCCGGAATCACGAAATGGCGGGGAGGCAGCTCCTCTTTTAAGGATCCGCAGGCGGAGACGGAAACAATCTGTTCCACACCCAGAGATTTAAGCGCCCAGATGTTGGCGCGGGAGTTTAACTCCGAAGGCAAAAGGGTGTGTCCGCGTCCATGTCGAGGCAAAAAAGCGACGTTCACTCCTTCCACGGTTCCAACTATCAGCGCGTCGGACGGGTTTCCGAAAGGCGTTTTTATTTTAATCTCTTTCAGGTTTTGTATGCCTTCGATCTCGTACACCCCGCTTCCGCCGATCACTCCCACCGATGCTCGCACTTTAGATTTCATTTTCTTCATTTTTCCAACTCCTCCTTAAGGTTACTATAAGTGGTTGTTCTTAAATCCGCTAAAACCAGTTGGGGCGCCGCGCTTCTCTTTTTCCAGCCCGACTCCAGTTGAAAAACGCAGTCGAGAGAGTCTCCCTTCTTGATTTGGTTGGCCAGAGCGCTCATGCCCCACCCCACCGCGTCCAAAAATGTTTCTCCTTCCGTCAAACGAATCTTTAGATGATTTCTATCCGCTCCAATCAGAGTATGGCCTTCCACCTGAACCTGTTTGACGGAAAATATGGGCGGAGGGTTGCCTTCCCCAAACGGTTCCATTTTGCGGATCTCCCGCACCACCACGGGACTCAAATCTCCAAATCCGATTTCGCAATCAATTTCCAGCTTTTGGGAAAAATCTGATTGTACAATCGTCCGGTCCGCGTAAGCAAGTAACCGTTCCTTCAAAAGATCCACATTCTTGAGAGGCGCCGCTAATCCTGCCGCTTGCGGGTGTCCGCCGTACCGTAAAAGCAAATCATCACACTCTTTCAGAGCGTGCACGACATTGAAACCCGGAACGGAACGCGAGGATCCCGCAGCCAGATCACCTTCGGCAATCAAAAGAAAGACCGGACGGCCAAACTCCTGTACCATGCGGCTGGCCACGATTCCCGTGACGCCGTGTTCCACCCCTTCCGCAACCAGAAATATGATTTTCTCTTTCTTCAAGTCCACCTGGCTCCGAACCAGAGCGGAAAAATGGTCGCTATTGGTTTTCTGAAGATCTTTGCGGCTCTCATTCAGCGCAGAAATCTCCTTCACAAGAGAGGACGCTTCCCTTTCGGAATCGCTGAGTAGAAGCTGCACGCTCAGTTCCGGTTTCAAGAACCGTCCCGCGGCGTTAATTAAGGGCGTCACCTTCCACGCAATTTCCTTGGCGGTGGGCAGATCGTTTTCTTCAATCTCAGTCACTTCTGATCCCCGCGTCTGAAATCCGGCAGACTCCATCAGTTTTCGCACTCCCGCTTTGCGGCTCTTGATCAGGGCCGATAACCCGTACCGGACAATCATTCTGTTTTCGCCTTGCAAAGGAACAATATCCGCAACGGTACCCAAAGCCGCCAGATCGAGCATCTCATCCAAATAGAATCGCAGGCGGGGGTCCCGCAACTCTTCGGCCCTCTGAAAAACATACGCGGTGGTATGACAATCTCCCAAAGCGCGGTGCGCTTCTTTCGGCTCGTATCTCAGTTCCCAGGCCAAAGCCTGCAAAGCGTGCGATGGAAACGAAGGGAACTGAGACCTTGCCAGAGGGAGTGTGTCCAGAAAAGGCGGACTGAATTCGCGACCCTGGACGCGGCGGACCGTGCTGCGCAGAAACCCTAAATCGAAACGGGCGTTGTGAGCCACGATCGTCCTGTTCCCAATAAATTTCAAAAGTTTTGGTAACACGTCTTCGATGGGAGGAGCGTCCTCGACCATCTCCTCCGTAATTCCGTGGACTGCGATCGCCCCGTCCGAGATGGGACAGGTGGGCCGCACCATGGTATGAAACTCTTCTTGAACGAGAAAATTTCGTATCTGGAGAGATCCGATCTCTAGGATCTGGTCGTTCCCGCTGGAAAGTCCCGTCGTCTCAAAATCTAAAATGCAGTAGTCCTGATTGAAGTTCCTGTTGAACGAAAACATCAAAGCGTACGCGAACTTAAACGCAATCAGGCAGCCCGCCGCCTCTTTCGCGGGATACAGAGAATCTTCCCGATTAGGAT
>JACPSV010000245.1 GCA_016193115.1 Elusimicrobiota bacterium | reverse complement strand
GAAGAAGCGTAAACATTGATTTCAGATGCCAAACTATTCGTCTCTCGAATGAAAATTATCCTTCTTCCCCAAG
The DNA here is from genome assembly GCA_016193115.1 of Elusimicrobiota bacterium. Lineage (GTDB taxonomy): Bacteria > Elusimicrobiota > Elusimicrobia > 2-02-FULL-39-32 > 2-02-FULL-39-32 > JACPSV01. The sequence continues at coordinate 8,533 of JACPSV010000245.1, read as the reverse complement.
CGCAGGAAGATCTAAATAAAATTTACGATCCTCTACTCACTGAGGTTTGCGAAAAGATATTGCTACTTAAGGAATACCCTCATTGGGGCGCTTCCATGAGCGGCCCGTTCAGAGGATACAGAAGTTTTGTGGTCAGTATTTTTAGAGTTGTGTATAGGATTGTGTCAAGGGAACGGATCGAAGTGGCCTATGTTCGTCACTGCCGACGGGATCTTAAGCATTGAATTTTAGAGCGGGAGGGTGAAGAAGAAGAGGGATCCTTGGTTGGGTCCTTTGCTTTGGACGCCGATTTGACCGCCGTGGGCTTCTACGATTTCTTTCGCGATCGAAAGGCCTAAACCCAGTCCTTCCCGTTTGGTTTCTGAGCTTTCTACCTGATAATATTGCTCGAATAGGCGCGGCTGGTCTTCCTTGGGGATACCTTCTCCCGTGTCCACCACTTCCGTCCGTACCGTATGATCTTTCCGGAAAACTTTGACCGTGATCTTTCCTTTGGACTGGGTGTGCTTGAAAGCGTTGGTGATTAAGTTCGTGAGAACCTGAACCAGACGGTGAGAGTCTCCCATCACAGGAACCGGTTGGGAAGGAATTTCCCAGAGCAGATCAATTTTGCGGGATTGAGCGACCGGGCTTAAACTCATTTGAACTTCAGTGCAGACTTGAATGTAATCCAAACTCGTCTTCTCAATGCGCAGTTTCCCCGATTCGATGCTGACCATGTCCATGAGATTGTTGATCAGCCCTTTCATTCTGTCCACGGAAATACGGATGGACTGAAAACATTTCTCTTTGTCCTGCTCGGTTAAATTTTCTTCTGTCCTCAGAAGTTCGGAATAGCCCTGAACGGAAACAAGCGGTGTGCGCAAATCGTGCGTGACGATGGAAAGAAACTTGGATTTCATGCGGTTCAGTCTGTCTAAAACCTGGTTACTCTCTTGGAGAGAGACGATCAGCTTTTTGTTTTCTTCCGTGAGGACGCGTTTTTCCATGGCTTTGGTGATCGTGCTGAAGAGATAGGCCTTGTCCACGGGTTTGGCGAGGAAATCGTAGATATCGTTCTGAATCGCTTTGACGGCGAGTTCCAGGGACGGGTAAGCGGTCATCAGGATCACGGGTAGGTCCACGTCCAACTGTTTCAGGGATTTGGAGACCTCGAACCCTGTGGTGGTGACAAGATGATAATCTATCAAAGCCACCGTAGGCTTAAAAACGGGCATCAATTCTACGGCTTTCTCTCTGGTTTCCGCAAAAGCGGATGGGAACCCGTAGGTTTCTAAGATGTCCTGCAACATCTCCCCGATAACGGTTTCATCGTCTACAATCAGGACTCGGGGGGTGGGGGAAACCGGGTTCATTGACAAGCGATTGTTCTGCTGCTATACTTAGTCCGCATCATGGATACGATCCTTTATAGCAAAATTAGAAGGTTCTGTTCAATTTTCCGCTCGCTCAACCCATAAAAATTTAATATGGCCACCATTTTAGTGGTAGAGGATGAACAGATGATTTTGGATTTGATTACGATGGTCTTGGAACCTAAAGGCCACACGATTGTGCATACGCAGGATGGCGATAAAGCGATGGAGATCGCCAAAGAGTCTAAACCAGATTTGGTTTTGCTGGACGTGATGCTGCCGGGTTTGGACGGGTTTTCCGTCCAGAACCAGCTTTATGAGGACGAGAAACTTAAAAGAGTGCCGGTCATCATGATGACGGCGAAATCGCAAATGGAAGATGTTTTTAAAACCTCGCCGAACGTGGCCGGTTTTATCGCCAAACCGTTTAGCGTAAAAGATCTTTTAGAGAAGGTCAGCGCGGTGCTTAAAAGGTAGGACTTGAATATATGAGAAAACTAAAAGTGTTTTGGATGAACAACAAGACCATCGTTTGGATTACGGTCGTCTCTATCCTGCTGATCGTCTTTACGATTATCGGGCTCGCTTCCCTGGAATCGTTTTACCGCAATATCACTCTCGCCCAAATCCCTCTGCAGATATTTCTGACTGCCCTAAACGCCCTCGTCTTTGTCTATTTTTACATGAACGTTTTCCGCGGCGGGTTCGGATCCATGAAGAAAGGGCGCGTCCACGTGGAAGATGTAAACGTCCATTTCCGCGATATCATTGGTTTGGAAGACGCCAAGAAAGAGGCTTGGGAAGTGGTCCAACTCTTGAAAGACCGGGCGCGGGTGGGACGTATCGGAGGCAAGATTATTAAAGGGGTGCTCGCCATTGGGCCGCCGGGATGCGGAAAAACTCTTTTGGCGAAAGGGATCGCCTGCGAGTCCGGGATCCCTTTCATGTCGGTTGCGGGCAGCGAGTTTGTGGAGATATTTGTGGGTGTGGGCGCTTCCCGCGTGAGAAAACTTTTCACGAAAGCCAGACAGCTCGCCTACGCGCATGGCGCCTGCATCGTCTTTATTGACGAGCTGGACGTCATCGGACGCGGACGGACGTTCTCCTTTATGGGAGCGGGGGAAGAGACCAACAGTACCCAGAACCAACTTTTGGTAGAGATGGACGGTTTGGGAGAAAAACAGGAGAACGTCGTGGTGATCGGCGCCACCAACGCGGGCGAAGAGATACTGGACAAAGCGCTTTTGCGACCCGGACGGTTTGACCGAAAGATCTATATCGGACGTCCTAACCTGAAAGAGAGGGAAAAACTTTTCGAGTATTATTTGGCCAAGATCAAGTACGATCCCAACGACGTGAATATCCCCCGATTAGCGCGCAAGTGCGTGTACAAGTCGCCGGCGGACATTGAAAATATCGTCAAGGAATCGGCCTTGATCGCCGCGCGCAAGGACCGCGATAGAGCCGTGTTTGAAGATTTCTCGGAAGCGATTGACCGCATTGACTTAGGAATCGCTCACCGGTTGACGATGACCGACCGGGAAAGAGAGTTGATCGCCTATCACGAGTCCGGACATCTGGTGATCCTCTATTTTCTGCATCCGACCGACGACGTCTTTAAGGCCTCCATCATTTCGCGCGGAGGCGCTTTAGGCATGGTGCACCACCAGCCGCGCGAGGAGTATTACACCGCGGATCGGGAAAAAATTATGGCGGACATCAAAGTGGCTCTGGCGGGATACGTTTCGGAAAAGATCAAGTACGGGGTCACTTCCAGCGGGGTCGCTTCCGATTTCGAGAAAGCCACGCGCATGGCTCACGATATGGTCTGGCGGTACGGAATGGGCACGGACGGAACGATCGGGGACTTTACCTGCCTGCCCAAACACGAGGTTTCGGAAGAGATCAAAAACATGCTCAACCGCCAGTCGCAGGAGATTCTTAAAACCTGCATGATCGAGGTGGAAAAAACCTTGCGTCAGGAATGGCCGGTATTGGAAAAGTTTGCCGGCGAGCTTCTGAAAAAAGAAGAGTTGGAATATGATGAGATAGATCAGATATTCCAGGACGCCGGCAAATCCCGCCTATTTTTCCGAACGGGAGGCGCAAATCCATAATTCGGCCTTTCTTCTCCCTACTCTTTCTCCTGAGCGTCTCCTGCCTTTTTCAATCCTGTTCCGCCACGTACCCAAAAGGGAGTCTCAAGGAGTCCGTGCAGAAACTTTTTCGCAAGGAACTGAACACGGATGTGGAAACGGAGTTGGCCGGAAAAACTCTCTACGTCTCTTTTACCGTTGAGAATTTGGTCTCGAAAAATTTTGAGTTGCCTAAAGAAGTGCTCCAGAAACTGGAAGACGCCATGCTCTCCATTACGCGCATCAGTCTAAGCACGGACGCGGAGATTGAGTTTACCGTCATCGAGGCGCGGGATCCCAAGTGGGGCGTTCAGACCAACATCATCCGCAAGATGCATGATTTGAAAGGGCTGCTCTACTGGAAAGTTTCCAAGTCCGATTTTGACGAACGGCTTGTTCTGGAGACTGAAAAAATTATAGAATCTAAACCCAGAGATTGGCATGATATTACTTTGCCGGAGTTTATGGGTCGGTGCGTGGCGTCCCGGATTAGTCTGGGGACCCGGGCCAACCCGTTCTTAAACGTGCTTCTGGGCATTGAAAAGATGACCTCTCTCTACGATCCCGCAAACAAAACTCTCACTCTTGCCGTTGAAGGTTCTTCCACCCTGCAGTTTGCCTCGACTTCTTCCGTCAGTATGGAACTGCTCAGAAGTTCCATTTGTGAACAGATGAACCAGATCGAAAAAAAGTATCCTGCCGTCCAAACGGAAGGTTCCGTTCGTGATCCGGACTGGGCAAGGCGTGTCATCGTCAAAGACATGAACGGAGAGAAGTCTCTTGAAGTGCTTAAGAAAGAGTGGAGAACGGATTTGAAGTCCACACGAAAGAAAAGGAGGAAAGAATAATGCCGACACCGATGGATGCCATGTTAGGGCTGGTAACGCTGGCCATAGGATTGTTGATTCTGGTTACCGCCTTTCTCGTTCAGGAATCAAAAAAGAGAGTGACGTCGTACATTTTGGCGGGAGTGGTGGCCGCTTTGGGCGGTTACCATTTTGTCGCTTCCGAGGTGCGCGTGTTTGAGATGCGGCGGAGGATCGCCAATATCCAAAGACAACAGCAGGTGAATTTGGAAGAGATCCAGAAACGTCTTAAAGAAACGCAGGAGAAAGCGCCTGCCCCCAAATAAATTGAAGGGCCGGCCTTTGAGATGAAATCCAAAATTCTGATTGTGGATGACGACTCTAAGATCGCTTCTCTTTTGAGCGATGTGTTGAAAGAGAACGACCTGCGTCCTAGCCTGGCCCGCACGACGGAAGAAGCCTGGAGCCAGGTGGAGTTGGGCGATCCTGATCTGATACTTTTGGATGTGGAGATTCCCATGAAAGGCGGCCTGGAGTTTTGCCGTGAGATCAAGTCTAAAGACGCGTACCGCCACATTCCCATCATTTTCCTGACCGTGCGCGATCAGGAAGTGGACCGCGTGGCGGCGCTGACAATGGGCGGGGACGACTTTATCGTCAAACCGTTCCGTCCGCGTGAATTGGTCGCGCGAATCTCGGTGGCTTTAAGGCGCTCGGCGGGTAACCAGCCTCCGCCGACCACGATTAAAGCAGGACCCCTCTACATTGACATGGATCGAAGGGTTGTCAAGATTCATCGCAAGGAAGTGCACCTCACGCCTAAAGAGTTAGAACTGTTGACCGTTCTGTATTCGAACCGGCATCGGGTGATGAGCGAAAAGATGATCTTCGACCAGATTTGGGGAGCGCATTGCAGTTCTATGCTTTCAACCGTCTATACCCACATTGAACGATTACGCAAAAAGTTAGGAGAACATGGAATCAAAATTAAAACCGTTCCCGGAACAGGTTTCCGGTTTGAGGAAAGAGCCGCCTGATTCACCTTCCAATGGCAAGAATAAACACAGTGTCCTCGTGGTTGACGATGAGTTGCACACGAGGGAAATCTGCGCCGATTTCTTAAGCGAGAGCGACTTTGACGTTGATGCCGTAGGCAGCGGCAGAGAGGCCCTGGAGTTCCTCTCCCGAAAGTCTTTCCATATCCTTCTGAGCGATATCCAGATGCCGGAGATGGATGGAGTCGTTCTCCTTAAAGAGGCCAAGAAACTCTATCCGGAACTGGAAGTCATTCTCATGACTGCTTACGGCGGACTGCCTTCCGCCATAGAAGCCATTCGTTTCGGCGCCTACGATTATCTCACCAAACCGTTCACCCGCGAATTTCTTGTTAACCGCATCCACAAATGTCTGGAAAAGACGGAACTGCAGAGAAAACTGAAAGAGTCCCAGATGAAATTGATCGAGCAGGAAAAGCTGGCCGCTCTGGGAGCGGTTTCTGCCTGGCTTTCTCACCGCATGAGAAATTCTCTCTCCGTGATTCTGATGTGCGCGCACTATCTGAACGGCAAGAAACTCTCGCCCGATTCCGAAGATTTTAAGGAAGTGATCGGAGCCGTGATCAACAAATCCAAAGTTCTGGAAAAGATCACCTACGATCTGATCTCCTACTCCAAATCGTATGAACTGCAAAAGGGCGTGGAGCACGTGAACACCGTTTTGGAAGACGTGATCAAATCGTTGACGATTCAGATCCAGATTCAGAAAGTGGAGCTTGTGAAAGAGTTGGGGAAAAATATCCCTTCTTTTGAGTGCGATCCTCATATCCTGCACGAGGCTTTTGAAAATATTCTTGTGAACGCTCTGCACGCGATTGGCGAGCAGGCAAACCAGTTTGTGCACATTAAAAGCGAGTATCTTGCGGATGCCGGCACGGCTGCGAAGGGAAAAATTCGCGTTACGTTTGCCAACAGCGGCAGCCTGATCCCGCCGGAACATCTGGGAAAAATTTTCACGCCTTTCTTTACCACAAAAGAAAACGGCAGCGGACTGGGTTTGGCCATTACCCGCAGGATCGTGGAGCAGCATGGCGGGGTCATTGAAGCCGAGAGCGGGGAACGGGTTTATTCGGAGCTGGGGAAAAAAGGGGTTCAGAAAATAACTGTGATTTCAATGAGATTTCCCGTGAACTCATGAGCGAAAGAACCGTTCTGATTGTGGACGATGAGTCCGACGTGGGCATGATATTTTCCAAGATTGTCGCGGAACATGGTTTTCAGGTTCGCCACTGCGCCAGCGTGGAAGAGGCGATTCCCGTGGTTCAGAGCGGAGCGGCGATGAGTCTGCTTTTTCTGGACATTCGTCTTCCCGGGATAGATGGTATCAGCGCGATCTCCAAGTTTTTAAGTTTGGATCCGGGTCTTCCCATCATCATGATGACTGCCTATCAAACCGTAGAAACAATTGTGACGGCCATGCGGCTGGGAGCGGTGGATTTTTTGGTTAAACCTCTGGATTCTCAGATTATTGTGCAGGCCGTTCAGAAATACGCCCGCAAAGAAGGCGTTGGAACGCAGGCAGCGCCATCCAGTCTTCGTCCTCCTGCTTCGCAAGCGCCCGGAACCGCGACACAACCTGTCACGGCGGCCGCGCGCGCCCGATCGGAAAAAATGTCGCCCGACGTGTTCGTGGCTGAGACGCCGCACATGAAAGGTCTCCTGACCGTCGCGGAGAAGTTTGCTTCTGTGGACGGGCCGGTTCTGATCTTGGGGGAAAGCGGAACAGGCAAAGAGTTGCTCGCCCATTATATCCACAGGCGAAGCCCGAGGGGCAAAGAACCTCTCGTGATTGTGGATTGCACTTCCATACCGGAGTCCCTGTTTGAGTCCGAACTTTTTGGCTATGAGAAAGGCGCTTTTACCGGAGCGGACAACCCTAAGGAAGGAAGATTTGAGCTGGCGAACCACGGCACTCTTTTCTTAGACGAGATTGGAAACGTGCCTCTCACGATGCAGGCCAAACTTTTGCGGTTTATGGAGGAACACACGATTTCCCGATTGGGAGGCAAAAAGAGTCTGGCTCTGGACATTCGTTTGATTACGGCGACCAACGCGGAATTGCAAAATCTGGTGGAAAAGGGAAACTTTAGAGAAGACCTTTACTACCGTCTTTCCGCTCTGACGATTCACCTGCCTCCTTTACGTAACCGGGTGAAGGAAGAGAAAGAGTCTTTGATCCACCATATTTTGCAGAAAAACGCTCAAGAACTGAAAAAACCGGTCCCGCTCCTATCCGATTCCGCGCTAGACGTTTTGTTGGAGTACCCGTGGCCGGGCAACGTGCGGGAACTGGAAAACGCCCTCTATTCTGCTTCGATCCTTTCCACGTCCCGCTCGATTGAAGTCACTGATTTGCCGATTGGAATCCAGTCCTACTTTTCTCATAAAGAGCAGGTCACCATCCAACCGGATTCGGAACGGAAAACGTTGAAAGACATATTAAGGAAAGTGGAACGGGAACAAATCCTGAGCGCCCTGAAACAAACAGGAGGCAACAAAAAGAAAGCCTCCGAAATTCTAGACATGGACTACAAAACCTTCTTAACGAAACTGAAAGATTACGTTTAGAAATTGGGTACGCGTTTAGCGCAAGGTCGTCATTCCCGCGAAAGCGGGAATCCAGAACTGATTTTCCGCCGACTAGATTCCCGCTTTCGCGGGAATGACGATGGAGGCCGGAATTACGGGGGAGTATGTGTTCTTTCCTCTAGTGTAGGTAAAACACCCACTATTTTATTTAAAAGGAACAATATAACGAAAGATTTGGGTTGGCATAAAAATTGTTGCATTGGTAATTGGGTGAGTTATTTTTTTAGGATGATTATGAAAACGTTTACAGGGTTTGTTCTCTTCTCGGTGTGCATGGCGCAGACTTTTCTTGGCGCTGCGGCTAGCGTGCCTGCTCCCGGACTTGATCCCATTGATTTTAATAATGTCCGGTTGATTGTTAATCCAGGGGACTATCCTACCCAGCCGCCTAACGATACTGTTTTTGCCTTGCGCCTGACCGTGACGATTCCGGCCGATAGTCCTCACAATGGGAAATATCTGACTGTTTCCGGAGACATGGGTGGCGCCAGCGCTGTGCCTGTTTGGAAAACATATTCAGAATGGGGCGGTTCTAACGGCGTGCAGGTTCGGAATCTTCTGGAAAGTTCGGAATACAATTTTCAGACGCAAGT
>JACPSV010000244.1 GCA_016193115.1 Elusimicrobiota bacterium | reverse complement strand
GGCCAGAACCTGAACTCTCTTTTTGTGGTTGTCTCCGCCATCATGTTGGTTTTCTTATTTTTCTTGTTGCGTGAATGGGAGAACTCCGGCAAAGAATGGAAATTGAAAGCAGGTCTTGCTCTTGTTCTGGGCGGCGCGATGGGCAACTTGTTTGACAGAATCCTTTACGGCAGCGTCATTGATTTTATGGACCTTTTTGTCTTTACCTACCATTGGCCCACATTCAATTTGGCAGACTCTTCCATTTGTGTGGGAGCCGTCTTTCTCACATTTTCCCATTGGAAATCTGACGCACCCTCTTGACGATACAATTCCGCGCTCTATTATTCCTCACATTCGTTAGTTTTCTATTCTTTAGAAGTCCTGACCTCGTTCTTGCGCGCGCCGCCAAAGAGCTTACGGTGACGTTTCTGGATTGCGGGCAAGGGGACGCCATTGTTATCCGGACCCCTAAGGGCAAGACCTATCTTGTGGATACCGGCCCCAATGACACTTTGTTTGGAGGTTGGTACGATGCCGGACGAGAGTCCGTCGTTCCATTCCTAGAGTCCCTAGGGGTTCAGGCGATTGATACCCTCCTCATCACGCACCCTCATTTGGATCATTATGGGGGCACGATTGCGGTTCTGGAGAAGTTTAGGGTCGCAGGATGGATGGGTTCCGGTATTGTTGCTCGCGCTCCACCCTATCTGGACATTTTGAACCGGTTGCAACAAAAGCAGATACCTTTTCATGCCGTTCAGGAAAATGATTCGTTTAAGTGGGACTCCCGCGTCAAGGTTAAAGTTCTAAACCCAAACCTTGATCCCGCTTTTAGGAACTCAAGGAAAGAGGACACTAACAATCAGTCCGTAGTTTTGAAACTCACGTACCGGAAGGTATCGTTTCTCTTAAGCGGGGACGTCGAATCAGATTCAGAAACCAGGTTAACTCAGAAGTACGGCAAGAAACTTAAATCGCAGATACTCAAAGCAGCGCACCATGGATCCAGGACTTCGTCCAGCCTACAATTTCTGAAAGCTGTGAATCCCGAAATCCTCGTCATCTCTTGCGGCAGAAACAATTCTTACAGCCACCCTCACCCGCAGACATTGGACCGTTTCCGTCAGTTGGGAATCGAAGTTTACCGCACGGACTTAGACGG
>JACPSV010000243.1 GCA_016193115.1 Elusimicrobiota bacterium | reverse complement strand
ATGCCATCGGAATGGAAACCTCCGGTGACTAGTACGGCGGTTTTGGCCTCTTTTTCTTTGATTGTTTTGAGGAGGTTCGAGGAGATCTTCTCGTCTCGGATAAGGGACTCTTTGTAGAATTCTTCGAAGGATTTCAAATCAAATTGGCTCGCAACCGTATCATGTCCGTCAGAAATAGTCTCGTACTCTTTCCATTCTTCCCGAGTTAGGGATGAGACGATGAGTTTACTTAAGAGGTAGAGATACTTGGACTGATAAACGAGCCGTTTCTCATCTTGGGTCTTGGTAAGGGAGTTGTATGCTTTCTCTTCCATTTCCTTGACTTCATCAAAGAGTTTCTCGGCGTTAATTTTATCGGAAAGAAGCGCATATTGGATATAGGAATCCAATTGGGGGAACTTCTTAAAGTCCACCCCATTCTTTTGGCAGAGATCTTTCAGATAGACATAGAAATCCGTGTGTTGAACAGTCCCCAGCCTATAAGCCAGACTGGAGTTTAAAAGTTCTGTCATGCCTTCTTTCGAGAGATTCTTTGCCAGTTTGTCTAGGAGGGAAGCTCTTTCCTTCTCCACTCTAGAGAAGTCAAGGGAAGTTTCCATCTTTAGGGCTTTTAGGAATTTATTTACTTCCGGATTCCCGCTTTCCAGACTTTTGACATTGTCTGGCAATCGGGAATCCGGAACAGATTTTCCGCCGGCTGGATTCCGGCTTACGCCGGAATGACGGACCGGAGAACGGGAATGACGATCAAAGATAGGTTCGGAATTATAGGCTTGATATTTAGATAAAAGTTGGATATAGCTGCCAAGATTTTCGTTTTCTGACCTATAGGATTGAACTCCCTTATCTAAAGCGGATAACTCTGGATTAAAAAGGTTCCGTTTCTCCAGATCCAGTTCCTTTTCCCTTTTAGCCAACTCTTCTTTGTAGAAGGTCACTTTTGGGAAAGATTGTTTGTAGGCCAGAACGTTGGCGTCGTAATGATGTTTGTCATCTACTCCCACAAAAGCAGGAATCTCTTTAGGGCTTGTGAAAGCGGTATGAATGGCGCCCGATATCTTGTTTTCCCTTAAAAGGTAGTCTGCCACTTTGTGTACTGCCTCTTGGTTTGGAAACTTGCGGAATCGGCTAATATCAATAGGGGCAAAAGCGCCTTCCAAAGCAACCAGATCCACGTTCCCATGGTCAATGGTGTGTTGAATTGATTTCCCTATGTTTGTTTGGGCGTCTTTATTTAAGTGGGCGTCTTGGATGTAGATCACAAAAGGGTCTCCCGCTTTCCATGTGGGCGGAACAGAAGCTTTCTTTAATGTGGCATAGTTCAAGGGCAAAGAGGTGTTCCATCGGGGTAAATTTGTGTGGGTCTTTAGAATCGTCGTGCGAGGTCTTAAAACGGATGAGAGGGAAGGTTGAGATTCCAGATAACTTTGTAGATTTTCTACGTTCCGAGTAGAGTGAGGTTCAAGCGCTGGAAGCCGCGCGAGAAGCGGCGCTTGCTCCTTTTGCAACATCTTCACTGCCTGTTTGCGTTCTTCCCAGAGGTTCGCTTGAACAAAGGGAGCGCTCACCGTCGTAAACAAAAAGCTAACCGCAACCCACCCTGCGGTTATCTGTAACCAGTGACGACGACTCTTTTGAATCCAGAATCCAATCATAAATAATTATCGGTTCTCGTACCCGTATTATAGTCGTATTCTCGAAACAATTCTTAAACTTTCTGTAACATTTTTGTAACAATGTTGCTGCGAGATGATGAATGAACTTTTTAAGAGTAATTAATAGAGTAATATTTTTATTGACAGGAGGTGGGGAATTAGGTATGATGCTACCAAAGTGGCAGATGGGTTTGCCGCTTTTATTTTTTTGGTGACTATAAAATGCGGGTGAAAGATGGGTATAGCGCAAAACATTCAGAGCATGGTCGAACCGACCCTTCTGCAAAATGGGTTTGAGGTGGTGGACGTTCAGTACCTGCGGGAAGGGGGACGGTGGGTGTTGCGTTTCTTTATTGACAAAACGGATCAGGCCGCCAATCCCAATGACCTTGCGTCCCGGCGCAGCAGCGTGACGTTGGAAGACTGTGAGAACGTAAGCCACATGATTGAACTTTTGGTGGATTCCAGCGAACTCCTGACCCATTCCTACAGTTTGGAAGTTTCGTCTCCGGGGGTCAATCGTCCCTTAAAAAAAGAGATGGATTACAGGAAACACCTGGGAGAAAACGTGAAGGTTGCCTGCTGGTCTCCTCTCACCCAGGAATCGCCACAGAGAAATTTTTCCGGTATTTTGTTGAGCTGTGAAGGCAATCAAATCGAGGTTTTGGATCTGACCAGCGGCAAAGTTCAAATCCCGATAGATGCGATCGCAAAAGCGCATCTGGATATATTATAACTGTTAGGAACATGAATATGAGCGAGACTAAAAATACATTGATTCCGATCTTAGAACAGATTGAGCGCGATAAGGGCGTTAAAAAGGAGGAGCTTCTGAAACTGATTGAAGCTTCCTTGATCTCCGCCTACCGCAAACATTATGGCAGGAACGTCAACGTTCTGGCTTCGATTGATCCGGATACCGCGGAAATCAAAGCTTCCGTGGTCAAAAAGGTTGTGGAGTCCGTTAAAAATCCCAACGAAGAGATCTCTTTAGAAGAAGCTCAAAGTCTTAAACTTAAAGGGAAACTGAACGAAGATGTGCAAATTCCCGTGGATACGGAAGATTTCTCTAGAATCGCCGCCCAAATTGCCAAACAAATCATCATTCAAAAGATCCGGGAAGTGGAAAGAACGTCCCTGTTTGAAGAGTTTAGCGGTAAAGAAAACAGCCTCTCCAGCGGATCCGTGTTCCGTTTTGCGGAAAGGAACATCATCGTGGATCTGGGACGCGCGGAAGCGATCCTTCCTATGAGCGAGCAGGTGCGCCGGGAACGGTTCAATCTGGGCGACCGCGTGAAAGTGCTGGTTTTAAGAGTGGAGAAAGGAAATCGCGGTCCCATGGTGATCGTTTCCCGATCGCATCCGGACCTCCTGCGACGTCTCTTAGAGCTGGAAGTTCCCGAAATCAACGAGAAAGTCGTGGAAATTGTGGAAGTCGTGCGAGACCCTGGGTTCCGATCTAAGATCGCCGTCAAATCGAATAACTCTAAAGTGGATCCTGTTGGCACTTGTGTGGGTGTGCGCGGATCCCGCATCCGTCCTATCATTGACGAGCTGCGCGGGGAAAGGATTGACCTCATCGCATGGAACTCCGAACCGGAGAAATATATCGCCGCGTCCCTGGCGCCTGCAAAAGTTTTGTCCGTCAACTTAACCAAAGAGCCCAACAAAACAGCGGAAGTGCTCGTCTCCAACGACATGTACTTTCTGGCCGTGGGGAAAAATGGGCAGAACGTGCGGCTGGCGTCTAAACTGACCGGCTGGAACATAGACGTCCGTTCCGAGTCTCAGAGAAAAGAGGAAGCCGCCAAAAATGTGGAAGCTGCGCAGAAAAAGTTGAGCCTTATGGAAGGAGTCGGCCCTAAGATCACCGAAGTGTTGATCAAAGGCGGGTGGACGTCGCCCGAAAAGATCGCTAACTCAACCATCGAACAGTTGACTACCCTTCAGGGTATCGGCGAAAAAACAGCGGAGAAACTGATTGAGTCCGCCAAATCCGTTGTGGAAAAGAAGGAAGAAGATCCTCAGGAAAAAAAGGAGGTGAGTTCCATTGAAGAAAGTTCAAAAGACGAGTCCGCCAACGAGCGAACCGGAGAACCCGCCAAAGAAAAAGAAGATTAAGACAGAAACCGCCGCCTCGAAAGAAAAAAAGGAGACTGCGGCGAAACCGGCTAAAAAGACCCTTAAAGAAGGCGAGAAGGCGCCCGCAAAGAGAGTCGCCAAAAAAACGCACGCCACCAAGAGCGTTCATTCTAAACCCGCTGCCGAAATTTCGGCGCCGTCACACCCTAAACCCAAAGAAATTCCCGATATCCAAGAACAAATCACAACTCTTCCAAAAGAAGCTGATTCCGTGTCTGCTGTCCCGGTAAAAAGCGCCGAACCAGAAATTTTGCCCGCTCCCGAAAAACCAGCAGAAAAGCCCGTGATTCCAAATACGGCCGTTGTGGAAGTTCAAGCGGCCGCCGTGACCGCTCCGCCTAAACCAAAAATTTCTATCAATGAAACGATCACCGTCAAAGACCTCTCCCAAAAAATGAACTTAAAAGTGGGCGACATCCTCATGCGCCTATTGAAAATGGGTGTGCGCGCCAGTTTGAACCAGAGGTTGGACGTGGATACCGCGATACTGCTTTCCTCAGAGTTTGGATTTGACGCTGAATTTGTGCCTGTTTATTCGGAAGAAGCTATGATTCACGCGGAAGTTGATCAGCCCAGCGACCTCCAGCACCGTTCTCCGATTGTGACGGTCATGGGACATGTGGACCACGGAAAAACGTCTCTCTTAGACGCGATCCGTGAAGCCAACGTCGCTGAAAAAGAGGCCGGCGGAATCACGCAACATATCGGCGCCTACAAGGTGCGCATTGAAAAGGGCAACATCGT
>JACPSV010000242.1 GCA_016193115.1 Elusimicrobiota bacterium | reverse complement strand
CCTATTGAGAGCTTTCCAGTGATCTATCGGAACCTCGCCTTTCGATACGCCCAAAAAGCTCCCCATGCGCGTATCGGCTCCCAGAAAGTTGTAGTACCACTTTCCCCATGGTTTCTCCAGATCAAAATCCTGCTTCTCAATCAGGTATCCGCCTTTATAAAAATGGTTGGAAGGTTCGTAAAGAACGCCCCAATTCATCGGCGCTAAGATTGAATTCACTTTTTCTTCCAGTTCCGGAAATATGTTTTTAACCAGAATTAAGCTGGCGCACAGATTGCCGAGGTGATCTGCGGTTGAAAACTGCTTATCGGCCGTTTCTAAGGTATGAAGGTTCACCCAAGTCACTGGAAACCCTCTCCATTTTTCTATTTTCGAAAGGCTTTCAAGCGCGCGTTGGATGCGTGATTTCGCATCCTCTTCAGGAATTAAACCGGTGCGGAAAGCCGCGGCGCAGCTCGCAAAATAAAAACCAATATTGGTAATGGAGGTGCTGCTATTGTTCCATTGATTTGAATCGTAGGGAAGCCCGGTTTTTTCATCCACGAAATGCTGGATACAGTTCCACGTGTCCGCATAGATTTGAACTAAATAAGCCCTGTCTTTTTTTGAAATGGGTTCACTTGCGGAGAGAAGAGAGAATGAAAAAAAAACGGACAAAAATATCTTTACAGATTTGAAACAGTTCATCAATAGAGCATTCTAGGAATTTCTAACGGCATTCGCAAATTTTTTCTAATCTGAATAATTATGCTAGAATCGGGCTCAACCTATGAGATCCCGCTCAGTTTCTGCCTCTATTACGTCATGGTTTCTTCTGCTCATCGGATTCGCCTCCTTAAACGGATGCGCCGGAACTTCTACTACGGTCCAACAAAACCTCTGGCAATACGCTACTCCCGCCTTTTCCCGCGATTTTCATTTGGTTTTGGTTTGGAAGGAAAGTCTCGGAATTCAACCCTTGCAGATGGCTCATCCGGAAGATTTTGTGCGGATTTTTGGGAACGAGTGCGCACGTCGGGGAGCGGGTCGGATGGTGTCGTACCAGATCCTGGAATCTCAGGAGGAACTGTTCTCGTGGATACCTCATTACAAGCCCGGAGTTCCGGTTCTGCGGGTGGACTCCAGCTTGACGCTTCGATATTCTACGGAAACTTATAAAGCGGACTTACAAGCTTTCTGGCGTTACCAGCCGTTTTTGTTGGACATGGCGCCGGAAGAAGAGTCCGCGCAAAGCACATTCTCTAAAAGACTCGCCGCGGAAGATATTCCTGATTTGGAAGATCTTTTGACATGGTTTCTTCCTCTGGAAAAACAACTCTACCAGGACTTCAGCGCCAAATTTTTCTCTCGTACCGGCCTCTTTGAGAGAAAGCCGATCCGGGTCTTTTATTTGACCGGCAAAACTCCGGAAATGAAGGCCGCCTTCGTGACCGCCCAGTCGGGAGACTCGCCGAAAGCAAATCAACTCTGGCTTCAGGAATTGGGACGGGACAAAAACAATCCCGTCCTCTACCTAAACCTGAGCGCCGCCTCACAAATGCTTGGGGAATGGGATCAAGCTCTGGACAATTATCAAAAGTTTTCTTTTACCCGCCCGCGGGGACTTGTGGGCGCGTTTAGCGGACTGCCCTTGGAATCCTATTACCTCCCCTTTTTACAGGGCATGGCTTTGGTTTCCAAACACGCGAAGGAACGCAATCGTTTCAATCCCGATTCCAGACTTGCGATTCTACCGTTTGAAAATTATACGAACTCTCTGGAACATCCCATGAAAAATAGAGAATTTCTGCAAGCGGAATCTCTCCGATGGGGACATACAACAGTCCCCATTCCCGAAGCGGACGAAAAACTGCGGCTGAACGGTTTTACGGACGGAGGACAGTTCCGAGCGACCACGCCCGCGTCATTGGGGAAATTTGTAGGGGCAGACATTCTCTTGATGGGCGAACAGCAGAGCATCCTCAAAAGCGCTCTCAGTCTGGTGCATGCGGCCAGCGGACAAACCCTGTTCTCCAAGACGGTCAGCGGGATAGGGAACGTGGATCGGGGCACTCTAAAGTTTTCGATCAAGCAAAAAAGGGAGTACGACAGGATTCGCAGCGAAAGGCGAAAAAGAAAAGACACGGCGCCGGCCGATATCCATTTCCCTGACTCCCGCGCACTGGCCGCGCAACTCTTCTTCCGTCCCTGGCCCCGCAGGTTCAAAGAATAAAGAACCCCCGCACCTAAGAGGCACAGGGGTTCTTTTAATTTTATTTAACGACGATCAGATCTTATCTGACAGGTCGAACGTTGGTCGCTTTGGGACCTTTATCCGAGGATACGGTGTCAAACTCCACCTGTTGGTTCTCATTGAGAGTTTTATAACCATCCATCTGGATTCCTGTATGATGTACGAATAAGTCCTTCGAACCATCTTCAGGAGTGATGAAGCCGTAACCTTTTTCTGCGTTAAACCACTTTACTGTTCCCTTCATTTGTATTTTACCTATTGTGTTGCTCGTAAGTTTTTAATTTTGAAGCTTGCTTACTTTTTCGAGTCGCCTTACACAAAAAAAAGTGCCGCTCGATTGAGGGCACGTTCTCACTGCTACCAGCGACTCCGTACAGCCTTACTTCAATCTTACTGAGTACAAGTATAGCATATATTTGGAAAAAGTCAATACCCCGCAGAAATTAGGATGGAGGAGACGAGGATCCTGTACCATCCAAACGCTTTCAGAGTATGCTGAGCCACGACGCGGACAAAAAAACGGATGGCGGCCCAAGCTGAAACGAAAGCGAAGATAAAACCTGTCGCGAACACGGCGAAATCGGAATGGGAGAGCAGGGAAACATTTTTTGCCAGATCGAAAGCCGTCGCGGCAAACATCACAGGCGCTGCCGCCAGAAACGAGTACTCCACCGCCGTTTTGCGTTCCACTCCAATCAGCATGGCGCCCAAAATGGTGCAGGCGGACCGCGACATGCCCGGCCACAGAGCAAGACACTGAAATAATCCAATCAGAAACGCGTCTTTCCGGTTGAGACTGTTGAGACCAGACTTTTTATGGGCGCCCAAGAACTGTTCGCAAAGCACAATCGCCAGTCCGCCTATTCCCAGACCTATGGCTACGGTTGCGGAACTAAACAGGTACTTTTTGATGGTTCCGTGGGCTGCCGCTCCGAAAACCAAAGCGGGCAATGTGGTCCAGAAAAGCAGTTCCAATCCGCGAAGTCCAGAAAATTCTTCTTGATCGTCAAATTTGAGAAAGTTCAGAAAGGTTTTCCAGTATAGAATAATCACGGCCAAAATGGCTCCCAACTGAATAAACACTTCAAACGTGGAAGCGGCAGAACCCTCAAATTTCAGAAACTTCGCGGCAAGGATCAAGTGTCCCGTAGAAGAAACCGGAATAAATTCCGTTATGCCTTCCACAACCCCTAAAATTGCCGACTTCACAATATCCATGGATCAAACGGCTTGACCTGCGGCGAAGCCAGAAGACCATGCCCACTGAAAATTGTATCCACCCAAATGACCTGTCACATCCATCACTTCTCCCACGAAATAGAGCGCCGGAACCTTTTTGCATTCCATCGTTTGGGATGAGAAATCTTTTGTATCCACGCCTCCGATCGTCACTTCCGCTTTGTCGTAACCCTCTGTTCCGTTGGGCGTGACCTGCCAGCGGTGCAAGCAGTCCGAAATGGCTTTAAGGTCTTTGCCGGTGCAATGACTCATCGGTTTAGCGGGAACATTTTGTTCACACCATATCTGAACAAAACGGCGCGGCAGGTGTTTAGAAAGCGCACCAACCAGTCCAATCCCGCTTTTGCGCGCTTGCGCTAATTCGTCCATCACGTCTTTCTCGGGCAAAAGATCAATAAAGATGGGGTGACGATTTTGCCAATAGCTGGAAATTTGCAGGATGGCCGGGCCGCTGAGACCTTTGTGAGTAAAAAGTATGTTTTCGCGAAACTCCTTATTTCCGCAGCGAACGATCGCATCCAGAGAAACTCCCGCCAATTCGCCATAAATTTTTAAGTCGTGACTATCCCATGTAAAAGGCACCAGCGCCGGCCTTGTTGTGACGATGCCCAAACCGAAATGTTTCGCTGTTTCATAACCGAACGAGGTCGCGCCCATTTTGGGGATGGAGCGCCCTCCCGTAGCGATCACAAGCGATCGTGAACTTAAAATCTCGTCGTTTACATGGGTCTGGAAATGGTCATTTCTCTCAATTTTAGAAACATTGCAATTCACCCGAACTTCCACTTTGGCCGCTTTGCACTCTTCCTCAAGCAAATGCATGATTTCATCGGAACTTAGATCGCAAAACAATTGCCCCAGCTTTTTTTCATGATAAGCGACGCCGTATTTTTCCACAAGCGAGATAAAATCTTGTGGAGTGAACCGCGCCAATGCGGACTTGCAAAAGTGAGGGTTCCGGGAAACAAAGTTGCGCGGAGAGGCGTCCCGGTTCGTAAAGTTACACCGGCCACCGCCCGAAATAAGAATTTTCTTGCCAATTTTTTCTGATCTTTCCAAAACCAGAACGGAGCGCCCTCTCTTGCCCGCTTCAATAGCGCACATCAAACCGGCGGCCCCGCCTCCAATCACGATCACATCCTTATCTAAGACCATAAAGAACGGAGGGGATGGGTACGGTGGGAATTTATTTTTTTGTCTACTTAGCCGGTTGAGGAGTTCCTTGGGTTGGTTGAACCATCGGACAATTACTCTGCGCTTTCTGGGAAAGGCACGCCATCTTGTACATGGAACAGTGGGTTCCCAGCAGGTACCCAATAATCCCGCCAATCGAAAGAAGAACGAAGGCCGCTATTGCTTTCCCGCAACAACAGTGTCCCCGCGAACAACAACTATTTTTCCGACTTTCATCCTTAGACTCATTGCCTGGTTCCATTTTGTTCACTCTCCTTATTAAATCTGACGTCTACAAAGTATGATACATAATTTTTAGCAATCCGAAACTCGATACCCGTCACAACTGTTTTTTTCTAACGAGCTGAAAATCTAGCTGGCGTTTGGTTTCGTTAACGTTCGCTAAAAGCACCGTCACGCTCTGGCCGGGACGAAAAGATTTGTGAGTTCTGCGCCCGTAAAGCGTCAGACGGGTCTCGTCAAAAGTATAGGCGTCGTCTTTCAAGGATTCGACGTGCACCAAACCTTCCACCTGCACTTCCGTCAGTTCTACAAAAAACCCAAAGCTGGTGACTGAAGAAATGATCGCGGAAAAAGTTTCTCCCAGCCTCTCTTTCATATACTGCGCTTTCTTTAAATCCAGGATATCCCATTCTGTCTCCTGAGCTAACCGTTCCCGAACGCTGGAATGGCGGG
>JACPSV010000012.1 GCA_016193115.1 Elusimicrobiota bacterium | reverse complement strand
TCTCTCTTTTTGACCGGCATGGCAACAGAACAGTCCGTTCCCAGTCCCGACTGAAGTTTCTTTTCGATAAGATGGGGATAGAGGAATTCAAAGAGAAGATGGTTCGGGAAAGAGAAAAACTGAAAAGCAAGGGGACAATTGCGGCGGAAAATTTGTTCACGCGGGTGGAAGAGACGGTCACTCTCAAGGATGTTCCTAAGAATGCCCCGGAAATTGATTTGACGCCTGAGTTTGCTCGTTGGAGACAAACCAATGCGCAAATGCAGGAGCAGACAGGATTTTGGATTGTGAATGTGACGGTTCCGTTAGGAGACATCCGTTCCCATCAGGTGCGGGCGGTTGCGATGATAGCGCGCGAGTTTTCCCGCGGTTGGGTTCGGACCACGAACGGTCAAAACCTTGTCGTTCCCTGGGTGCGCGGGGACGATGTTCCCGCTGTGTACCGGCTTTTGGTTCAGGCGGATTTGGGTATGCCGTGCGCGCACCGCCTCTGTGACCTCACAAGCTGTCCAGGCCGGTCAACCTGCCCCACAGCGATCACTCATTCCAAAGCCCTCTCCGCCGAACTCATCCGGTTCTTCCAAAACGGGGGGCGTCCTTTCCAGGAGTTCCTCAGTTCCATCAAAGTTTGCGGGTGTCCCAGCGGTTGCGGCCATCCTCTGGTCGCTACGATCGGACTCTCGGGACGATCCCAGACGGTGGATGGGAAACAGATCCCTTCCTATGAGATGTACCTTGGCGGTCGGATGAAACAGGTTCCTCCGAAATTGGCGGAATCCATCGGGAAAATTCCAGCAAAGCGGGCGCCTATGGCTATTTCCCGGATTCTGCACTTTTATAAGAAAGAGAAACTGCAGGGAGAGACGATGGAAGAGTTCGTACAGAGACACGGTTTGAATACGTTCAAGAACCAAATTGAATCGTTGACAGATCTTGTTCATTTTCCGGTTTCCGAAGAAGAATGTATTGATTGGGGTTCCGACAGCAAGTTCAGTCTCACCGTTCAAGCCAGCGAGTGTTAGGGATGTTGCGAAACACCCCTATTTACGTCATTCCCGCGAAAGCGGGAATCTAGTCGGCGGAAGATCCGTTCTGGATTCCCGCTTTCGCGGGAATGACGGCGTGGACAGAGACATTTTTGTCTCATAGAATTTTACCTTGATTGCTTTCTCAAGAGTTCGCTCCTGCAAACGATAACGAGTTGGTAACCTTGTTGCCCTATGAACCTTTGAGAAACTGTTTGGAAGCAAGGATCGTTTTTGACGCTATCGTCTAACGGACTAGGACACCGCGGAATGATTTGGTTCCTTCTCAATGCGGGGATTCAGGTTCAAATCCTGATAGCGTTACGGTTTAGTGAGATAGGAGAGGTAGGGGTGGTGGAGGGGAAGCGGGGAAAAATTAAATGATTAGAAAACTGTCCAGCACGCAATTGTTCTTCATTCTATCAGGTTTCCTGATCGTCAGTATGGTGATCGGGGCGCTTTTGCCGCAGGGTCAACCTTTGGAGAAGTATTCCCAATTTCTTTCTCCAAACACAATCCAGATATTGCAGAAATTAGGATTCTTGAACCTGTTCCATTCCCCATGGTTTGTGGGCCTGTTAGTTTTGTTGGCGCTCAACACTGCGGCTTGTATCCTGATGCGCATCAAGGATTTGAGTTTTAGTCGCTTGCCGTGGGGGGCGCTCCTCAGCCATTGCGCCATCCTTATTATTTTGGCGGGCGGAGTCATCAGCGGGATAGCGGGTGAAAACGGGTTCTTGGAATTAAAAGTGAACGAATCCAATTGTTGTGTCAGTCCCATCGCGGAGAAAAAGAGTATGATCCATTTGCCTTTTCAAGTGAGGTTGGCCAATTTTAGTGTCGAACATTACGATTCCGGGAAACATTGGATACAAGTGGCAAACTTGAAGGAAGGGTGGAATCAGGTTGTGGA
>JACPSV010000319.1 GCA_016193115.1 Elusimicrobiota bacterium | reverse complement strand
GCCAGAGGCACTCAATTTCGCGCATGGGCGACCGAGCGGTTAAAAAATTATATTTTGAAAGGTTTCGCGATAGATAAAGACAGATTTATTAAAGGCTCAAAATTTGATGCCAAATACTTTGATGAACTGCTTGAAGAGATCAGAGAGATCAGGGCCAGCGAACGCATGGTTTATCAGAAAATTACCGATATTTATGCTACGGCAATTGATTATTCGCCGCATACCGCAGAAACGGAGAAATTCTTTGCCGCAGTGCAAAACAAATTGCATTTCGCGATCACAGGAAAGACGGCGGCAGAAATTATCGCTTCACGGGTCAATAAGGACAAACCGCATATGGGTTTAACCTCCTGGCGAAAAGCCCCTAAAGGTAAGATATTGACTTCCGATATCAGCATTGCCAAAAATTACCTGCAAAAAGAGGAAATTAAAAAACTGAACCATATTGTAGACATGTATTTGGATTATGCCGAGTTCCAGGCCAGCAAAGGCCGCTTAATGCGTATGCATAACTGGGCTGAAAAATTGGATGCATTCTTGAAATTTAACGAACAGGAAATTCTGCGCGATAAAGGTAAAATTTCTCATGAGGTTGCCGTTGTCTTAGCCGAGAAACAATATGAAAGTTTCCGCACTGAGCAGGACAGGACTTTTGAATCCGATTTCGACCGGGAAGTGAAAAAATTTCTGACGCAGAAAAAGAAGAAAAAATAACCAAAGAGATTAATGCGAAAAATTTAAAAGCGATTCATACACGTTCCCCACACGCGTGGGGATGAACCGACAAGTACTACGATGAGCGAGGATATCTTCAAGAGCTTGTCCTATGGTCTGTGCCCATATCCGCAAAGTATCCTGATGGCATTAGATATCGTTTTGCCTATATCAGTCAAAATAAAAAAGGATTGGTCATCTATGATAACCATCATCCTAAAGGACATCATAGACATATTAGGGGAAAGGAATATTCTTATGTGTACTTAGGGATTGAACAATTGATTGAAGATTTTAAACGAGATATTTTGGAGGCGAATCATTATGAAGACGTTAGAGATTAAAATCAAAAGCCCTGAAGAAGGTTACAAGGACGTCATTCAGACCTACAAAAACGTTCAGGCTAGAAAAAAGATTAAACCGCGAATGGGGACTTATTTCTCTAGTTTAGAGGCTGTTAGAAATCTGCCGACAGAAAAAAGACTGGAACTATTGCATGTCATTCGGGAAAAGAAGCCAAAATCTATCCGTGAGCTTTCACACATCACGGACAGAGATTTCAAAAACGTTCACGAGGATATCCAGATTCTTAAAAGCTATGGTTTGGTGAAGATGCCTCGAAAGCGAAAGAAAATCAAAAGCCACTTTTCTGATTATGTCTCTGTGCCCTACCAAAACATTGCCATCTATGCAGGGATATAGGCCTATTTATCTGAAAAAACTCCAAATCGATTTATTTGGGGCCGCACTGGGCGCGGTGGCGCAGGGCGTGATCGGCTAGAACGCATTTTACAGCAAGGCAAAGTCAATTGGGCAACAGTTTGTTGCCCAAATTATGCAAATTCCTTGGGGCCACAACATCTCTATCATCTCTAAATGCCGCAATATTGAGGAGGTTACCAAAATGAGCGAAAAACTAACTACAAGTTATCAAGAAGATCTCGTGGAAAGGTTAAAAGATACCGGCTATGCCCTAGGTTATCTAAATGCTTGTTTAGAAGACGGAGACGAAGGAGTGTTTCTCTTGGGGCTTCGACATGTTGCCGAAGCTCATGGAGGAATTCGAGGTCTTTCAAAAAAAGCGAAACTCAATCGCGAACATCTCTTTCGGATGTTATCCAAACATGGAAATCCTAGGTTAAGCAATCTCCGAAGTCTTGTTTCTACCTTTGGATGGAAAATAGCGTTAGCCGAAAAAAATAGACCTCATTTGAAAAAAGCTGCCTGATGTTCAGTCCGGAAGGAACATTCTTACACGTATTCAGGGTCTGAAAAGACTTCAAATCGATTTATTTGGGGCCGCACTGGGCGCGGTGGCGCAGGGCGTGATCGGCTAGAACGAGGGCGGCCATCGCTTCTGCGGTGGCCACGGCGCGCGGTAGGACGCAGGGGTCGTGCCGGCCGGCGCCTTCCAAGACGGTCGCTTCTCCCTCTACGGTGACCGTTTTTTGTTCTTTGCGGATCGTGGCGGTGGGCTTGAACGTGACCTTCAATATCAGGTCTTCACCTGTGCTGATGCCGCCTAGTACCCCGCCCGCTTTGTTGCTGGCGGGTTTCACTTTCCCGGATTTGTCCACTGTAAATGGATCATTGTGTTCGGAACCTTTGAGATCGGCCACGTCCGATCCTAACCCGATCTCCACGGATTTTGTGGCGTGAATGGATTTGAGAGCTTTGAAAAGGTCCGCGTCTAACTTATCGAAAACCGGTTCTCCTAACCCGACCGGCATGCCGCGCACAACTAACCCTATCTTGCCTCCCAGGGAGTCCCCCTCTTTTTTCGCTTTCTCAATTAAACTTTCCATCTTTTTGGCTGCGACAGGGTCGGGACAACGCGTGGGATGCGATTCAACCTGAACCATCGTCACTTCCGATGGATCCACGTTTGCGACAATAGAGTCCACCTGCAAAACGTAACCGACAATTTCCGCGCCAAAACTTTTCTTCAATATCTTGCGGGCAATCGCTCCCGCAGCTACCCGCCCCCACGTTTCCCGATAGGAGGACCGCCCTCCGCCCCGATAATCGTAGATGCCGTACTTTTCTCGGTATGTAAACCCTGCGTGTCCCGGCCGGTCCACGGCCTTAAAACGGGAGTAATCTTCACTTTGGGCGTCTGTATTCCAGCAGAGAATGGATATAGGAGCGCCCGTGGTCTTGCCTTCAAACAGGCCGGAAAGAATGTAAGCGCGGTCAGATTCTTGGCGCGGGGTCGTGAGTCCGCTCTGTCCCGGCCTGCGGCGGTCTAACTGTTTCTGTATTTCTTCACAGGTTAGAACAGGAATGGGATATCCTTTCCCTGAAGATCCCTGCACGGTCAAGATCTCTTGCTTGCAGTCCAGATCCAGAAGCGGAGGACAACCTTCAATCACCACCCCCATTCCCGACCCGTGAGATTCTCCCCACGTCGTCACGCGAAATATCTCGCCGAAACTGTCTCCAGCCATATTTAGTTCACCTCTCCTTCAACTAATAGATTGGGGATACCATCCAGAATCGGGTAATGACGGCCGCATTGGGAGCAGACCAACTCGGAAATTTCTTGTTTCAAATTTACAGGAGGGTCGCCTTGGCGACCACTCTCGTCCTTTAGGACTGGAGGAGACGAAGTCTCACTCTCGTCCTTTAGGAGAGGAGGTCTCTCCGCGCATGCCGGGCAGGCAAGAATTTTCAAAATCTCTTCATTCAACGTGGTTCGCCTCCAAAGACTTTTTCATCAGTTGGACGGGAGGTTCCAGGCCTGTCCAGAGAGAAAAAGAAAGAGCTCCCTGATGCACCAACATCCCTAACCCTCCCAACGTGACGGCGCCCGCCTGTTTGGCCCACGTAAGGAGTGGAGTGACCTTGGCATAGACCGCGTCAAAAACAAATAGATGAGGCGGAATCGGAACAGTTAGGGAATCAATTCCCGTGGGTGTGGCGTTCAGAAGAATGTCCGCGCGCTCTAAACTTTCTTTCAAAACCGGAACGGACAAACTTTCCGCGGAGATGTCCCGACTCCCGTAACTTTTCTTGAGTCGTCGCACTAACTCCTGGGCGCGTTCCAAAGTTCGATTCAGAATCACCAGATTTTGTATCCCCGCATCTAAAAGCGCAACCGAAATCGCATGGGCTGTCCCTCCGCTTCCCAACAGAACCGCGCGCTTGTTTTCCGGATCAAAAGGGCCGTCTTCCCGCAAGGAAGTCAGAAATCCGGGAGCGTCCGTATTGTGACCCATCAAACGGCCGTTACGATGAACGATCGTGTTCACGGCCCCGATTTTCTGGGCAAGCGGAGAAATTTCGTCCAAGTGGGGGATCACCGTTTGTTTGTGCGGAATCGTCACGTTGACGCCCACCATCTGTAAACTTCGAATCGCTTCCACCGCTTTTTTCAGATCTTTCTCCCGCACCTGAAAAGGGACGTAGACAAAATCTAAGTGAAGTTCGGAAAAAACAGAGTTGTGCATGCGCGGAGAAAGAGTGTAGGTCACAGGGTCGCCAAAGATGCCCACCAGTTTGGTTGTGCCTTTCACATGCAAGGACGGAGTCATGGGCTGAGCCAAAATCACGAACCGCTCACAGACAGCTCGCTCACGCGAAATGTGGGGCTTCCCACTGAGCCAAAGAAAGTCAAATCGTCACAGACACAATCTATATTCTTCAAAAGGGACAACAAGTTGCCGGCGAGAGTCACTCCTCGCACGCCTCCTCGCCATTCTCCTTTCTCCAGCCAGGCGCCGATCACACCCACGGAAAAATCTCCCGAAACCGGATCCGCCATGTGCAGTCCCATGACTTCGTAGAGGTAAAGGCCGGTCGTCATTTTCAGAAGTTTCTCACGGGCCGTCGCGCCTGCTTGCAGATAAAAGTTGGATGGTCCGCTGGACGGCGAGCTCTTAAAACCCGCCCGGCCGGCGTTCCCCGTAGAAACTGTTTTATCCTTTAAAGCCGTGTAGGTATCGTAAAGGTAATGTTCCAGAACGCCCCGAGTAAGGACTGCGGTTCTTTGAGTCGGAACCCCTTCATCATCGTATGGAGAGGTCGCGATCCCTCTCTTCAGCGCGCCATCATCCACAAGAGTCACCAGCGAGGAAGCCACGCTCTGACCTAACTTGTTCATCAACGGGGATTTCCCTTTTTGCACGGAGTCGGCGCAAACACCGGAGGAAACGAGGGAAAGGAATTCGCAGGCGACCGACGGATCCATTACCACCGGTACCGCCCCGGAAGGGATTGGTTTCCCGCCCAACAACGCAATCGTCCTATCCGCCGCCAAAGTGAATGTTCTATCCCAATCGAGATCGCTCTTAAAACGTTTGGATTGACCGAAACCGCCTTCCTGTCTTTCCGATCCTTTTTCTGCCAGACAAGATACGCCAAGAGAAACGTGCGTTCCCGGAAAGTTTCTTTCGACGCCATTGGAATTGAGGATGACCGTCTCTCCGCTGCCTTCCCCAAAACCGATCCTCAAAACGGACTTCAGCAAAGGATAGTCCTTCAAAAGTCTAGATTCCCGCTCCTTCATTTGTTCCATCAAGGAAGCCAAACTCTCGGAGAATACCGCGGAATCATAAAGATCATTTTCGGGCATCCGGGCTTCTGCGCCGTTTGAAGGAACCGGCATCTGACGAAACTCTTCCGCCGGCAGGAGAGAAGCTGTCTCCGCGGCTTTTCGAGCGGCGGTTTGAACGCTCTCCTTCAAAAAACTGGTCGTGAACGCGTACCCTTGCTGTCCCCCCCGGGATTTTCTGTCCGGCCGCAGAATCACGCGCAGCCCCACGCCCCCTCCTTGAGACTGTTGCACGTCCTCGCATTTCTTTTCAGACCAAACCACGCTGCGCCCAATTCCCTGACTCACATACACTTCCAAGTCTGAATGAGAGGGTGTTTCCTGTTTTGCCCAAGCATAGATTTCTCGAGCCGTTAGAAGTAAGGATTTCATGATCGTCCTATTTGAGGGAAGAAACGACCTGGCCTTTGGTTCGCGTAATCAGTCCTCTAAGACGAGACGCTTCGGACGACCGGGGATCCAGTTCCACGGCTTTGTTCCAGAATGATTCTCCTTGCGCCTGGTTGTTCAAAAGCAGGTGCGCCGCTCCTAAATGATAGAGAGCGTCGGCATTGTTGGGATCGCGGGAAAGCACCCTCTCACAGAGGGTCTTGGACTTCTCATATTGCTGATCATCGAGATGGCGCATGGACTGGTACAAGAGACGGTCCGTGGAAATAATCTTCTGGCTCAAGCGGGAAGGGCGGTATTGGGAAAGGAGATAGCCCCAATAGAAAAAGATGGAGGAAAGCAGGAGAAAAAAAACCCCTTTTTTTCTCCGGTTCAGAAGCACCAGACTGTCGTTTAAGAATTTTTCCCTGAGGACGCGGTTAAAATAAAGAACCCAGTTAGGACGATAAAAGAAAACCAGTCCTAAAAATAGAAGGGAGAGAGCCGTAAGAAAGGTTAGGTAATACACCACTGCAACACCTTATACTAAATCTTTCCTGTCAGAGCAAGCGCCTTGCGCAGGATCGTCGAAGAAGGAAGAGTCCGCATCTTGTCTTTATCCATCCAGCGATAATTTGAAACAGAGTTAAGAGCATTAAGGGATTGTGGAAAAACACCCCCTTTCACGTCATTCCCGCGAAAGCGGGAATCTAGCTGCGGAATTTCTTCTCTGGATTCCCGCTTTCGCGGGAATGACGGCGTTTCATAACAGTCCCTACAAGACACGACAGAAATATCTAACCGATGGTGGGTAATCGTATGGGAAAAATGACCTAACTTTTGGCCGACCTTGATCTCCTGACCGCAAACCTCGGATAACGATTTAAGAAACTTGGATTTCGTTCCGTTCCCATCATTCAGAACCATCGGAAACTCCCACATGCCTTTGAACCAACCTGCTTTCTGGGATATTTGACGTAACAAAAATTCGGTTAGTCCGTTGTGATTCCGACGAATAAGAAAGAGCAAATGGGATTGGGTTACGGTCTTCTTCCTGTCCTTTGGGGCAGGAAATTTATTTTGAATCCCCTTTTTGTAAGCGAAACATCTCTCTTGCACCGGGCATTCCGGACAAACCGGATCCTGCGGCAGACAAATCAAAGCGCCCAGTTCCATCAAAGACTGGTTAAAATCGGATGGGTCCACTCCCTCTGAGTTCGCCTGCAAAACCAGCTCCGAGGACAAGCGCCATAACTTTTCTTGAGATTCTTCCAAAAATATCCGGCCCAACACCCGTTTTACATTTCCATCCAGGATTGGAACAGGGCGATGATACGCGATCGATTGCAAGGCGCCTGCCGTATACCGCCCGACGCCCGGCAGTCGAAGGATTTCCTGTTCCTCTGCAGGAAATTCACCACCGTAATTTTTGAGGATCAGGCGCGCTGTTTTTAAGAGATTGCGCGCCCGCTGATAATACCCTAAACCAGACCAGAGAGATAAAACTTCCGATTCGGAAGCGCGGGCAAGAGAACGGATATCCTTAAAACGTTTTAGAAATTTTTGGTAGTAAGGCAGGACGGTTTCCACCTGAGTTTGCTGCAGCATGATCTCAGAGACCCAGACTTTGTAAGGAGT